>NZ_LT827010.1:0-155000 GCF_900119315.1 Actinoplanes sp. SE50/110
ATGCCGATGCGCGGTGACAACGGTCCCGGTCGCGCGCCACTCGACCCGCGCGGCCCCGGCTCGTCCCCGCGCCCCGGCGGGCAGGACGGCAACCGGCTCAACCCGAAGTACATGTTCGAGACGTTCGTCATCGGCTCGTCCAACCGTTTCGCCCACGCGGCGTCGGTCGCGGTCGCCGAGTCGCCCGCCAAGGCGTACAACCCGCTCTTCATCTACGGCAGCTCCGGGCTGGGTAAGACGCATCTGCTGCACGCCATCGGTCACTACGCCACCACCCTGGGCCACGCGCGCTCGGTGCGCTACGTCTCGACCGAGGAGTTCACCAACGATTTCATCAACAGCCTGCGCGACGACAAGACGCAGGCGTTCCAGCGCCGCTACCGCGACGTCGACATCCTGCTGATCGACGACATCCAGTTCCTGGAGAACCGCGAGCGGACGCAGGAGGAGTTCTTCCACACTTTCAACACGCTGCACAACGCGAACAAGCAGATCGTGATCAGCTCGGACCGCTCGCCGCGCCAGCTGGCCACCCTCGAGGACCGGATGCGCACCCGCTTCGAGTGGGGCCTGCTCGCCGACATCCAGCCGCCCGACCTCGAGACGCGTATCGCCATCCTGCAGAAGAAGGCCGCCCAGGAGCGCATGTACGCGCCCGACGACGTGCTGGAGTTCATCGCGTCCCGGGTCTCCAACTCGATCCGCGAGCTTGAGGGCGCGCTGATCCGGGTCACCGCGTTCGCCAGCCTGACCCGTTCCCCGGTCCAGCTCTCGCTGGCCGAGGAGGTGCTGCGCGACTTCATGCCGGACGGCGCCGGGCCGGAGATCACCGCCGACCAGATCATGGTCTCGACCGCGGACTACTTCGGCGTCTCCCTGGAGGATCTGCGCGGGCACTCGCGCAGCCGGGTGCTGGTCAACGCGCGCCAGGTCGCCATGTATCTGTGCCGCGAGCTGACCGACCTGTCGCTGCCCCGGATCGGGCAGGCCTTCGGCGGCCGCGACCACACCACGGTCATGCACGCCGACCGCAAGATCCGTCAGCACATGGCCGAGCGCCGCTCGCTCTACAACCAGATCGCCGAGCTCACCAACCGGATCAAGCAGAACAGCTGAGGTCCACCCGGCTCCCGGTGGCGGCCTCCGGCACGGCCGTCGCCGGTCTCCCGGCGCCATGGCCGGTGCCGGCCGCCGCGGGCGTCCGGGTGTCGCTCCGGTCCGAGGCCGATTGCGGGGTACGCGGATGAGCAGCCCCGCCGGGTCCCCTCCTTGCCGCCATGGCAGCCGGCGCCCCGGGCCGGTCACTCGCAAGGCGGAACGTCACCCCGGGTTCCACCGCTGAACCGGCCACGCTTCCCCGGCCCCGTCCGCAGCCGGTCGCATACATCCACAGCCTCCTGCCCCGGTGGATAACCGCCGCCTGGAGATCAAGTAGCGACCTGGGGACAAACGGCGCCGAATCGCGTTATACACAGGTTGTCCAAGTTTCCTCACAGGCACCTGACAATGGCCATTGAACTGGGACAACGCGGTATCCCCAGCAGTTATCCACGGGTTTTACACGGGGTTGTCCACAGAGTTACCCCCAGATTCGGCCCCGAACTGGAAATATCGAAGTTGATCCATGTCAACTTTTTAGGGCGGAAAACCTAAAGTTGTCAACGTCAGGACGGGTACGTTTCGTGCCAACGTTATCCACACTCGTCCACAGGCATCCACAGGCTCTCTCCCCAGACGGTGGATAACCGAGAGCCCGCAAATCACAGATGTGGACAACTTCTGTGGAAATCGATGTGGACAGACACGGAGAGTCACGCGTTATACACGTGCCTGTGGAGGAGTGTGGATTTCCTGTTGAAGGTTCTGGGGACAACGCGACGCCGGGCCTCCGCCGTTGTCCACAGGCCGGGGGACAAACCCCGTGGATAACCGGTGGATAGCCTGGGGACAACGGTGGACAACGCCTCGAAAATTCGCGGCTGTGGACGCAGACCCCGGTTTATACCCTGGTTACCCACATGTGAATCACCGGTGGATAACTCTCTCACCAGCGCAAACGCAGGTTCTCCACAGTTTGCACAGGACCGATGAAGACGACTAGTTATCTCTCTAAGAGAACAAAAAGCAATCATCAGCGTTGTGGAAGGTGTGCGTGCTCCGCTTCCGGACCGAAGCGGGGCCGGGTGGATCAGCACCAGGAGCCAGGGGTGGGAGCGGACCGCCGCCCCGCTGTCCGACCGGCGTCACATCGGAGACAGGAAAGCGGATCATCGGAAAGCTGGAGCGCGATCCGATGTCCGACCGGCGCGCGCCGGCCCATCGCCGACCCTGCTCCGGCGCCGCGATCCGGCTCCGCCCGGAGCACCCCGGGGTCGGGCACACGTGAACACCGTCAGCGCCATAGAGTTTCAGAGGGCTCGTACGCCCCGTAGAGGAAGCATCGCGGAGGACAGCATGAAGTTCCGGGTGGAGCGAGACTCGCTCGCCGACGCCGTGGCCTGGACAGCCAAGAGCCTGCCCAGCCGGCCGTCAGTGCCGGTGCTGGCCGGTGTCCTGCTGCGAGTGACCGACGGCCGGCTGCAGGTCTCCGGCTTTGACTACGAGGTCTCCAGCCAGGTCTCGGTCGAGGTCCAGGCGGACGCCGACGGGGCCGCACTGGTCTCCGGGCGCCTGCTCGCCGAGATCACCAAGGCGCTGCCCGGCAAGCCGGTGGACATCGCCTCGGTCGGCGCGCATCTGGAGCTCGTCTGCGGCAGTGCGCGTTTCACCCTCCCCACGATGCCGGTGGAGGACTATCCGACCCTTCCGGATATGCCGTCCAGCGCGGGCACCGTCGACGCCGCTACGTTCGCCTCAGCGGTTTCCCAGGTGGCCATCGCCGCCGGGCGTGACGAGACACTGCCGATGATGACCGGCGTCCGGATCGAGCTGAACGGCTCCACCATGGCGATGCTCGCCACCGACCGGTACCGGTTGGCGATGCGCGAGATCGAGTGGACCCCGGACGACCCGGAGATCAGCCTCAACGCGCTCGTCCCGGCGAAGACGCTGAACGACACGGCGAAGGCGCTGGGCCCGCTGGGCGGCGCGGTCACCCTGGCCCTGGCGCAGGGCAACGCGGGCGAGGGCATGATCGGTTTCGCCGGTGGCGCCCGCCGCACCACCAGCCGCCTGCTCGACGGGGCGAACTACCCGCCGGTCCGCTCGCTGTTCCCCGCCGCGCACAACGCCGAGGCCCGGATCGCGGTCTCCGCCCTGGTCGAGGTCGTCCGCCGGGTCGCGCTGGTCGCCGAGCGCACCACCCCGGTGCTGCTGAGCTTCAGTGAGGACGGCCTGGTCGTCGAGGCCGGCACCACCGAGGAGGCGCGGGCCAGCGAGGCGATGGAGGCGGAGTTCTCCGGTGAGGCGCTGACCATCGGCTTCAACCCGCAATACCTGATCGACGGCCTGCAGAACCTGGGCGCGCCGACCGCGGTGTTTTCGTTCGTGGACGCGTTCAAGCCGGCTGTGATCTCGCCCGCTGGCGAAAGTGGCGAAATCATCCCGGGATACCGCTATCTGATCATGCCGATCCGGGTAACCCGCTGATACTGAGCGAGGAACATTCGCACTTCTAGGGGGAAGACCATGCAACTCGGCCTGATCGGTCTCGGCCGCATGGGTGGCAACATGCGGGAACGGCTTCGTGCTGCCGGGCACGAGGTCGTCGGATACGACCAGAACCTGGATGTGAGCGACGCCACCAGCCTGGCCGATCTGGCCGAAAAGCTGACCACGCCGCGCGTGGTGTGGACCATGGTGCCGTCCGGCAAGATCACCGAGGACACCATCGACGCGCTCGCCGAGGTGCTCTCGCCCGGCGACGTCATCATCGACGGCGGGAACTCCAAGTTCACCGACGATGCCCCGCGGGCCGAGCGGCTGGCGAAAAAGGGCATCAAGTACATGGATGTCGGTGTCTCCGGCGGCGTCTGGGGCAAGACCAACGGCTATGCGCTGATGGTCGGCGGCGACAAGGAGACGGTGGCGCACTGCATGCCGATCTTCGAGGCGCTCAAGCCGGCCGGCGAGTTCGGCTTCGCCCACGCGGGCGGACCGGGCGCCGGTCACTACGCCAAGATGGTCCACAACGGCATCGAGTACGGCCTGATGCACGCGTACGCCGAGGGCTTCGAGATCCTCGAGGCCTCCGAGCACGTCGACGACGTGCCCGCGATCATCAAGAGCTGGCGGGAGGGCAGCGTCGTCAAGTCGTGGCTGCTCGACCTGCTGGACCGGGCTCTCGACGAGGACCCGAAACTGGCCGGGATCAAGGGTTACGCGGACGACACCGGCGAGGGCCGCTGGACGGTCGACGAGGCGGTCCGCTTGGCGGTGCCGGCCCATGTCATCTCGGCATCGCTGTTCGCCCGGTTCGCCTCGCGGCAGGACGACTCGCCCGCGATGAAGGCGGTGGCGGCGCTGCGCAACCAGTTCGGCGGCCACTCCGTCAAGCGCTGATCCATGCACGTACGCCGGGTCGAGCTCGTCGACTTCCGTTCCTACGAGCGGGTGGCCGTCGACCTCGATCCCGGCGTGTCCGTGCTGGTCGGGCAGAACGGCATGGGCAAGACGAACCTCATCGAGGCGCTCGGTTACGTGGCCACTCTGGACAGTCATCGGGTGGCCACCGACGCGCCCCTGGTCCGGTTCGGCGCCACCTCCGCGGTGGTCCGTTGCGCGATCGTCCACGATGGTCGCGAGCTGCTGGTCGAGCTGGAAATCGTGCCAGGGCGGGCGAATCGGGCGCGGCTCAACCGATCGCCGGTGCGCCGGCCCCGCGAGGTGCTCGGCGCCCTGCGGATGGTGCTGTTCGCCCCGGAGGACCTGGAACTGGTCCGCGGCGACCCGTCGGAACGTCGGCGCTACCTGGACGACCTGCTGGTCGCCCGCCAGCCGCGGTACGCGGGGGTGCGCGCCGATTACGACCGCGTGGTCAAGCAGCGCAACGCCCTGCTGCGGACGGCATATCTGACCCGCAAGGTCGGCGGGACCCGGGGTCAGGATCTGTCGACGCTGGCGGTCTGGGACCAGCACCTGGCATATCACGGCGCCGAGCTGCTGGCCGGTCGACTGGAGCTGGCGGCCGCCCTCGGCCCGCACCTGACCAAGGCGTACGACGCGGTCGCGGCCGGCAGGTCGGCGGCGTCGATCGCGTACGCCTCCCGCCTGGGCGAGGGGCTCGTCCCCGATCGCGGCGCCCTGGAGGCTGCGCTGCTGGCGAGGATGCAGGAGCGCCGGCCGGCCGAGATCGAGCGGGGCACCACCCTGGTCGGGCCGCACCGCGACGATCTGACCCTGGCGCTCGGTGAGATGCCGGCCAAGGGGTACGCGAGTCACGGCGAGTCGTGGTCGTTCGCGCTGGCGTTGCGCCTGGCGGCGTACGACCTGCTGCGCTCCGACGGCATCGAGCCGATCCTGGTGCTCGACGACGTCTTCGCCGAGCTGGACGCCGGCCGGCGGGATCGGCTGGCCGCGCTCGTGTCGGACGCTGCCCAGCTGCTGGTGACCTGTGCGGTGGCCGAGGACGTGCCGGCCGCGCTGCGGGGCGCCCGCTTCGCCGTGACCCTCGGCTCGGTCGATCAGGCCGGCTGACCACACAGCCTGTGGAAAACTCGGGCGCGGTTTGTGGATATTCGGGCGGTTTGCGGATCCGGCCCCGCCGATCGCGTGCCGGCGCCGCTCCCCACCCGGCGTAAGGTCTCTGGGTCGGCTTGTCCACAGGGGGGTCGGGTGCTGTGCCGGACGAGATGAGCCCTGCTGCTGAGGCCGCCAAGGGCGGACCGGAGCTGGCCCGTGCCGTGCTCGACGCGGCTCTCGCGAAACGGCGGGAGAATTCCCGGCAGCCGCGCCGGCGCACCGGCGGCGGTGGTGAGAAGCGGCTGCGCGGCTATTCCGGTCCCGGGCCTGACCCGCGCGACCCGCAGCTGTTCGGCACGGTGCTGCAGCGGCTGATGAAGACGCGCGGCTGGGAGCGGCCCACCGCCGAGGCGACCGTCTTCGGCTCCTGGGAGAAGGTGGTCGGCGCGGACATCGCCGCGCACAGCCGCCCGATCAAGCTGGACGGCGGGGTACTGACCGTCGAGGCCGAGTCGACGGCGTGGGCCACCCAGCTCCGGATGCTTTCCGGCCGGCTGCTGAAGCAGATCGCCGGCGAGGTCGGCCACAACGTGGTGACCCGGCTCAACATCCACGGTCCGGCGGCGCCCTCCTGGTCCCGCGGCCCGCGCCGGGTGCAGGGCCGCGGCCCGCGGGACACGTACGGCTGACGTTTTCCTCCGGGTCCGCCCGGTTCTCCCCGAGAGGCCGGTGACTTTCGTGAAACTTCCCGCCGTTCGTGCAACCAATCCCGGTTTCGCAGCGTCCTAGTCATCATGGTCCTACGACGGCGGTTGGTCGTTCTGCTCATGCTCGTGCTGGGCTCGGTTCCCTTCGCGGCGAGCCCGGTCCTGGCTGCCACCCGGTCGGTGCCGTGCCAGGCCACGGCGGCTCGGTGCCAGCACGAGGGCCTCGCGGCCCGCGACCGGGTCTGGGACGGCATGCGCTGGTCGCTGTTCCTGGGCGCGGGCGCCGGGGTGCTGCTGCTGATCATCGGCGGCGAGATGTGGTGGCTGGGCCGCAACGGGCAGACCACGCCGGCCAACCCGGCGGCCGCTGACCGGAAACGATCGTCACCCGTCGCCTGATCGCGGCGCGGTCCGCTTCCGTGATCGCCGCGCGGTCCCACCCGCCTGCGACCCGGGCCGCTCCCTGCTCGACGCGGCCGGCTCAGTAGTCGGCGAAGATGGCGAAGCCCCGCTCCGCGCATCGGCGGTAGAAACCGGCCAGCACCGCCAGCTCGGTGCGCGCGAAACTCCAGTGCGGCGCGTTGCCGGCGTCGTCCCGCAGCGCCGCCAGCCGGTGGTCGAGCCACCGCAGCTGCTGCTCGGCGAGCCGCCCGCTGGCGATCGCGGTCCGCAGCACCTCGGCCACGGTGTCGAAGGTGACCAGGTCGCCGAACTTCTCGTGGCCCTCGACGAACCGCTCCAGGCCGCCCGCGATCCACGCGCAGCCGTCCGGGTCGATCACCGGGTCCTCGTCCTCGGCGGCCGCGTCGGTGGCGTAGAGCACGCCCTCCAGACCGAGCAACAGATCGACCAGTTCGGTGTACGCGGTGGCCCGGACCGTGCCGGTCTTGGCGATGTGCAGCGCCAGCGCGCCGGTGGGCGCGGCGATCTCCGGAGCGTCGGCGATCGCGCCGAAGTCCACGAACTCGGCGGGAGCCACCGGGTCGTAGTACTGGTTCGTCCGCGGCCAGTGCACCGCGACGTTGTCCAGGCCCTTGTCGTGCGCCATCGGGGCAACCCTTCCTCGACCTGACCATGCGGTCCGTTCGGCCATGCACGGCCCGCGCGGGCGAGGTTACGACACCGGCGCCTGCCGTTGACAGGCAGTGTGGCAGTGCGTGCCGGTCGGACCCGGCAGGCGCGCCCGGCCCACAGCGTTTGCCGTTGTGCGAGGGGGCTGCTCCGTGTAGGGGGAGACGTGGGAGCCGGGCTCGATCGCGCTACGGGACTCTCAGGCACCCGGAAGGGGTGCCGGACCCTCGCCAACTCGACTCGGCGGAGTAGAATCGACGGTGACCGGGAAAACTGTGCTTGACGGTGTCCAGGCCGCTACACGCAGCCATCTTCGTCACGCTACGCGGTTTTTCCAGCCGATCACGATCCGCGGGCCGTCCGCGGCGACCGGCGTGCATGGTTCCACCGGTGGTCCGCTCTCCCCGCGGCGTCATCAGGCCGGTGCCTCCTGCGCGCCGATCGTTGCTGGGCGCCTGCCAACCCCGTGCGGGGCCCCTGGGGTCCGGTGCGAGAAAGCGGCCGAGGATGGCAGAGAACAATCAGGAGTACGGTGCCGAGTCGATCACCGTGCTCGAGGGCCTCGAAGCGGTTCGCAAGCGTCCCGGCATGTACATCGGCTCCACCGGCGAGCGGGGTCTGCACCACCTGATCTGGGAGGTCGTGGACAACGCCGTCGACGAGGCGCTCGCGGGGTACTGCGACACGATCGACGTGATCCTGCTGGCCGACGGCGGTGTCTCGGTCACCGACAACGGCCGTGGCTTCCCGGTCGACCTGCACCCGAAGCTGAAGAAGCCGGGTGTCGAGGTGGCGCTGACCGTGCTGCACGCGGGTGGCAAGTTCGACAACCAGGCCTACAAGGTCTCCGGTGGTCTGCACGGCGTCGGCGTCTCGGTGGTGAACGCGCTGTCCACCCGGATGGCAGTGAAGATCCACAAGAACGGCTTTGTCTGGCGGCAGAAGTACAACGCCTCCGTCCCGGAGGAGCTGATCAAGGGCGAGGCCACCGAGACGACCGGCTCGACGGTGCAGTTCTGGCCGGACCCGGCGATCTTCGAGACGGTCGAGTTCGACTTCCAGACGATCTACCGCCGGCTGCAGGAGATGGCCTTCCTGAACCGCGCGCTCACCATCAACTTCACCGACGAGCGCCCCGAGTTCCTGGACGAGAACGGTGAGCCGCGCAAGGTCACCTTCATGTACGCGGGGGGCATCTCGGACTTCGTCCGGCACCTCAACGCGACCAAGAGCGCGATCCACAAGACCGTGATCGAGTTCGGCGCCGAGGACAACGAGGCCGGCATGGGCGTCGAGATCGCCATGCAGTGGAACGAGTCGTACGGCGAGTCGGTCTACACCTTCGCGAACCGGATCAACACCCACGAGGGCGGCACCCACGAAGAGGGCTTCCGTGCCGCGTTGACCACGATCGTCAACAAATACGGCATCGAGAAGAAATTCCTCAAGGGCGACCAGAAGCTGTCCGGTGAGGACATTCGGGAGGGTCTGGCCGCGATCATCTCGGTGACCCTGCGCGAGCCGCAGTTCGAGGGTCAGACCAAGACGAAGCTCGGCAACACCGACATGAAGAGCTTCGTGCAGAAGGTGGCGAACGAGCAGCTCGCCGACTGGTTCGACCGCAACCCGGCGGACGCTCGCCTGATCATCACCAAGGCCGACCAGGCGGCCCGCGCCCGGATCGCCGCGCAGCAGGCGCGCAAGCTGGCCCGGCGCAAGTCGCTGCTGGAGTCCGGCTCGATGCCGGGCAAGCTGGCCGACTGCCAGTCCACCGACCCGCGCGAGACCGAACTGTTCATCGTGGAGGGTGACTCCGCGGGTGGCTCGGCGAAGCAGGGCCGTTCCAGCAAGTATCAGGCGATTCTGCCGATCCGCGGCAAGATCCTGAACGTGGAGAAGGCCCGGATCGACCGGGTGCTGAAGAACAACGAGGTCCAGGCGCTGATCACCGCGCTCGGCACCGGCATCCACGACGAGTTCGACATCGGCAAGCTGCGGTACCACAAGATCATCCTGATGGCCGACGCGGACGTCGACGGGCAGCACATCCAGACGCTGCTGCTCACCCTCCTGTTCCGCTTCATGCGGCCGCTGGTCGAGCAGGGGCACGTCTACCTGGCCTCGCCCCCGCTCTACAAGCTCAAGTGGAACAAGCGGGGCGACGACGCGCAATACGCGTACTCCGACCGGGAGCGGGACGGCCTGATCGCGCTGCGTCAGCAGAAGAAGCCGAACGCCAAGCCGGATGACATCCAGCGGTTCAAGGGTCTCGGCGAGATGAACTTCCACGAGTTGTGGGACACCACGATGGACCCGGACACCCGCACCCTGCGCCAGGTGACCCTGGACGACGCCGCGGTGGCCGACGAGCTGTTCAGCGTGCTGATGGGTGAGGACGTCGAGGCGCGGCGCTCCTTCATCCAGCGCAACGCGAAGGACGTCAGGTTCCTCGACATCTGATCCGCCGGCTCGCGCTGCTGGGCACGTGTCCACAGCGTAGGGCACCTTTCCACAACGTTATCCACAGCAATTCGCGTACCTTGACCGGATTTGCCTGGCTTCACCTTGAGTAAGGGTTAACAGTGACTGACACACCCGAACCCCCCGACGGCGACGAGATCCCCGCGGAGACCGGCGGCGGCGTGACGCAGCGCGTCGAGCCTGTCGGCCTCGAGGTCGAGATGCAGCGGTCGTACCTCGACTACGCGATGAGCGTCATCGTCGGCCGGGCGCTGCCCGACGTGCGGGACGGCCTCAAGCCCGTGCACCGCAAGATCCTGTACGCGATGTACGACTCGGGCTTCCGGCCCGACCGCGGGTACGTGAAGTGCGCGCGCGTGGTCGGCGACGTGATGGGCAACTACCACCCGCACGGTGACTCGTCGATCTACGACGCCCTGGTCCGGATGGGCCAGCCCTGGTCGCTGCGGTATCCGCTGATCGACGGCAACGGCAACTTCGGCTCGCCGGGCAACGACCCGCCGGCCGCCATGCGCTACACCGAGTCGAAGCTGTCCCCGCTGGCGATGGAGATGCTGCGGGACATCGACGAGGACACCGTCGACATGCAGGACAACTACGACGGGCGTACCAAAGAGCCGACCATCCTGCCGTCGCGCTTCCCCAACCTGCTGGTCAACGGCTCGGAGGGAATCGCGGTCGGGATGGCGACCAAGATCCCGCCGCACAACCTGCGGGAGATCGCGGCCGCCGTCCAGTGGTGCCTGGACAACATCGACGCGGACGAGGCCACCACGCTCGACGCGCTCATCGAGATCGTCAAGGGTCCGGACTTCCCCACGTACGGCCTGATCGTCGGCCAGCAGGCGATTCAGGACGCGTACCGGACCGGTCGTGGCTCGATCCGGATGCGCGCCGTGGTCGAGGTCGAGGAGGACCAGCGTGGCCGGCCCTGTCTCGTGGTCACCGAGCTGCCGTACCAGGTCAACCCGGACAACCTCGCCGAGCGGGTCGCCGAGCTGGTCAAGGAGGGCAAGCTCACCGGCATCGCCGACATCCGGGACGAGTCCTCCGGCCGTACCGGCATGCGGCTGATCCTGGTGCTCAAGCGCGACGCGGTCGCCAAGGTGGTGCTCAACAACCTCTACAAGCACACCCAGCTTCAGGAGACCTTCGGCGCCAACATGCTGGCGCTGGTCGACGGGGTGCCGCGGACGCTGAACCTGGCGCAGTTCATCCGCTACTACGTCGAGCACCAGATCGAGGTCATCCGCCGGCGGACCGCGTACCGCCTGCGCAAGGCCGAGGAGCGCGCGCACATCCTGCGCGGCCTGGCCAAGGCCCTCGACATGCTCGACGAGGTCATCGCCCTGATCCGGCGCTCGCCCACGGTGGAGGATTCCCGCCAGGGCCTGATGACGCTGCTCGACGTCGACGAGATCCAGGCCACCGCGATCCTCGACATGCAGCTGCGCCGCCTGGCCGCCCTGGAGCGGCAGCGGATCGTCGACGAGCTGGCCAAGATCGAGATCGAGATCGCCGACTTCAAGGACATCCTGGCGAAGCCGGAGCGGCAGCGGGCGATCATTTCCGAGGAGCTGGGCGAAATCGTCCAGAAGTTCGGGGATGACCGGCGTACCCAGATCATCCCGTTCGACGGCGAGGTCTCCATGGAGGACCTCATCGCGCGCGAGGACGTTGTGGTAACCATCACACGAACCGGTTATGCCAAGCGCACCAAGGTCGACATGTACCGGTCGCAGAAGCGCGGCGGCAAGGGCGTGAGCGGCGCGACCCTGCGCCAGGACGACATCGTGTCGCACTTCTACGTGATCTCCACGCACGACTGGATGCTGTTCTTCACCAACAAGGGCCGGGTGTATCGGGCGAAGGCGTACGAACTGCCCGAGGCGAACCGTACGGCCAAGGGACAGCACGTCGCGAACCTGCTGGCCTTCCAGCCGGACGAGCACATCGCCCAGGTCATCCAGATCCCGAATTACCAGGTCGCGCCGTACCTTGTGCTCGCCACTAAGAATGGTCTCGTGAAGAAGACCCGGCTCGACGAATTTGACTCCAACCGGAGCGGTGGCATCATCGCCATCAACCTTCGGGAGGATGACGAATTGGTGGGCGCGGCTCTGGTGGCTTCGGAGGACGATCTCCTGCTCGTGTCCAAGCACGCCCAGGCCATCCGCTTCAACGCGACCGACGAGGCGTTGCGTCCGATGGGCCGGGCGACGTCCGGTGTGATCGGTATGCGCTTCGGCGACAACGACGAGCTCCTCGCCATGGAGGTCGTCCGCGAGGGCATGGATGTGTTGGTCGCCACCAACGGTGGGTATGCGAAACGCACACCGATCGAGGAGTATCCGGTGCAGGGACGCGGCGGCAAGGGGGTGCTCACCGCGAAGATCACCGAACGTCGTGGTGGACTTGTCGGCGCTCTGGTGATCAGCCCGGAGGATGAACTGTTTGCCATCACCAGCAATGGTGGTGTCATCCGGACTCCCGTGAAGCCTGTACGGCGCACACGGGATCGGAACACAATGGGGGTCAAGCTGATGGACCTCCCAGAAGGTGTAACCATCGTGGCGCTTGCTCGCAATGCCGACGAGCCTGACGAACAGGACTAGTTGATGCCGGAGACACAGGCGAAGTCGGGGGGCCCCGGGACCTCAGCGACTCCGGGCGATGCGGCGAAGAAGGACGATGCCGCATCGACTGGACGCGAGACCGCTGGGCGCGCCGCTGTCCCCGCCGAAGCCCCGTCCCCGCCGAAGTTCACCCGGGCGCCGGGCATGGCCCCGCCGCCCGGTGAGCCCGCTGCCGGACAGGACACCGAGGCCAAGCGCCCGGGCGGCCCCGCTGTGGCCAAGGCCTCGGCGGCCGTTCCGGTCGTGACCAAGGGCAAGGGCGCCGCGCCCGGGACCGCCGCCGCACGTCCGGCGACGACACCCGGCGCGACCACGGGCGCCACGCGCCCGGCCGGTGGCACGCCCACGGTGACCCCGCCCGGCGCCGCCAAGCAGCGGACCGCGCCGGCCACCGGCTCGGCCGCCGCGCCCACGGGCCAGCAGAGCGGTACGTCGGCGGTGGGGGCGGCCCGGGTCTCCGAGGCGGTCCGTTCGGCCCGCAGCACGGTGTCTCCGGCCGCCGCACGCGGTCCGCGGCGGGCCCGGCTGAACCTCAAGCGGATCGACCCCTGGTCCGTGATGAAGTTCTCGTTCGCGGTTTCGATCGTGCTGTTCATCGTGGTGGTCGTCGCGACCTCGGTGCTCTACCTGGCACTCGACACGATGGGCGTGTGGACCTCGGTCAACAGCAGCCTGCAGGAGCTGGTCACCGCCGGCGGCGGCACCGACCCGTCCAGCGGCTTCCGGATCACCGCCTGGGGCGTGATCGGCACGTCGATGCTGATCGGCGCGGTCAATGTCGTGCTCTTCACGGCCCTGGCCACGCTGAGCGCGTTCATCTACAACGTGTGCGCCGACCTGGTCGGTGGCATCGAGCTCACCCTGGCGGAACGGGACTGACCTCCCGGTCGGGTTGCGAGCCACCCCCCGCTTTGGTGGGTCGCAACCCGATGCGGTAACGTTCTGTTCCGCAGGTGAGGGGCTATAGCTCAGTCGGTTAGAGCGCAGAGCTGATAACTCTGAGGTCGATGGTTCGATTCCATCTAGCCCCACGAGCAATCGGGCGATCCTGTCCGCGAAATTGCGGACGGGGTCGCCTGTTTCGTTGCTCGGCTCCTCGCTCTTACGCGTCTGAGTTCCCGGACTGGGGGTTTGTCGATGCTGAAGAAACTCCTCATCGTGGCAGCGGTCGTCGGTGCCGCCACCCTCGTGGTGAAGAAGGTCAAGGCCTCCAGCGACGAGCGTGCCCTCTGGCACGAGGCGACCACCGCTCCTGACCTGCGCTGAGGCGCAGTCCGGGGCCCTAGCTCAACTGGCAGAGCACCGCCTTTGCAAGGCGGGGGTTAGGGGTTCAAGTCCCCTGGGCTCCACACTTCAAGCCTTCACGAGGCAAAACGCAAGGCCGAGATCTTCCGGGCCGCTCTGGGACCATCACATTCCAGGTCCCACCGGTTCCCGGCCGCCGCTTTGAGCGCGGCACCGACGGCGCTCGCGGCGCGGTCGGTATGAAAATGCGGACCGGCGAAGAGACCGCCGATCCGCATTTTTCATAGCCGCTCGAGGCGACAGTTGTCAGGCGATCTTGAGCCCGTAGCGGAGCCAGGTCGAGCTACCGCTACAGCCGTTGGCCTTGTCGGAGGAGATCGCGAGCCAGAAGTCGACGAAGCCGAGACTGTTCTTCGCGAAGTACCTGTCCGTGATGTCGTAGGTCTTGGTCCAGCTGGTCTGATTGGCCGGAATCAGATCTTTCCCACCGATATTGATGTCCGCGTTGGTGCCGCGGATGTTCTTCACGCCGAGGGTGATGTCCTCACCCCGGGTGTGCGTCACGTGGATCTTCATCGACTTGACCGTGACACCACCGGTGTGAACCACCATGTCCCACGTGACGTCGTAGATCTGTCCCCAAGATTCGCCGCAGGTCGGCTTCTGCACGCAGGTAATGGACTGGGCCTTGGATGTCTGACCGGCCTTGACTGTGGATTCCATGGTGTTGCACGGCGCGTAGCTGTCGGCCAGCGCGGCGACAGGTGCCACCATGACGGCTGTCGCAACGGCCATGGCGCTCGTCGTCACCGCGATCGCACGGCCACCGAGACGCTTCAGCTTCTTCAAGATATCCCCATCTACCGGTCATGAGTGTGAATGACTTGCCTACTCATAGTTACGATCATGAGAGCAGTCGGCAATCGGGTGTTTGAGCACGTCAGCGCGGCTTTCGACGCGTAGATCGTCCCCAGGGCGCGCCCACCCTGATCCAGGTCGGCAAGCGGCGGGTGGCCGAGCGGGCAGATTTCGGGCAAAAGCTTCAGCTGTATCCGCCGCTACGGGCTAAAACATTGATGAATAACGACGCGTGACAGTCGCCATAGTCACGATCCGTCAACTCATCCACCGGGCTCGCGCAATGCCACGGATGGGCGGGGCCGCCTTCGCGGGAGTGATTCGTCCTAGCCGCCGAGGAAGCGCAGCACGGCCAGCACGCGCCGGTGGTCGCTGTCCGCCGGGGCGAGCCCCAGCTTGGCGAAGATGCCGTTCACGTGCTTGGCCACGGCGCTCTCGCTGACCACCAGGGCGCCGGCGATGCCGGCGTTGGATCGGCCCTCGGCCATCAGGGCGAGCACGTCGTGCTCGCGCGGGGTGAGCCGGTCGAGTGGGCCGGTGCGGCGCACCAGCAGCTGCGACACGACCTCGGGGTCGAGCACCGTGCCGCCGCCGGCGATCCGGCGGGCTGCCGAGACGAAGTCGTCGACGTCGGCCACCCGGTCCTTGAGCAGGTAGCCGAGCCGGCTGGTGTCGCCGGTGAGCAGCTTGGTGGCGTACCGCTCCTCGACGTACTGGGACAGCACCAGCACGCCCACCCCGGGCCACTGCCGGCGCACCTGGATCGCGGCGCGCAGCCCCTCGTCGGCGTAGCCGGGCGGCATCCGCACGTCGGCTACGAGTAGGTCGGGCCGGTGCTCGCCGACGGCCCGCAGCAGCGCTTCGGCGTCGCCCACCGCGGCGACGACCGGGCAGTCGCGGGAGGCGAACAGCCGGGACAGGCCGTCGCGCAGCAGCACCGAATCCTCGGCCAGCACTACCCGCACGGCAGGGACACCCGGATCGACGTCGGGCCGCCGGCCGGGCTGGCGATGCTGAGCGTGCCGTCCACCGACTCGACGCGCTGGCGCAGGCCGCGCAGGCCGGTGCCGCGCACCGGGTCGGCACCGCCCCGGCCGTCGTCGGCGACGGCCAGGGTGAGACCGCCGGGCTGCTGCCGCACCACGACATCGGCGCGGGTCGCGGCCGCGTGCTTGGCCACATTGGACAACGCCTCGGACACCACGAAATAGGCGACCGCCTCGATCGGCGCCGGCGGCCGCCCGCGCAGGTCGACCACCAGTCGCACCGGCACCGGGGAGCGGGCCGCGATGCCGGACAGCGCCGCGTCCAGACCGAGCTCGTCGAGGACGGCCGGGTACAGGCCGCGGATGAGGTCGCGCAGCTCGGCGAGCGCCTGCTTCGCCTCCTCGTGCGCCGCCGCGACGGCCGCGCGCACCGCGGGATCGGCGTCGGCGACCGCGGCGCGGGTCATCCCGAGGTTCATGGCCAGCGACACCAGGCGCTGCTGGGTGCCGTCGTGCAGGTCACGCTCGATGCGACGGCGCTCGGCGTCGGCCGCCTCGACAACGGCGGCCCGGCTGGCCGAGAGCGCCGCGACGCGCCGGGCGAGCAGCTCGGCGGCCGGCGGCTGCAGCAGCCGGCGGGCCAGCGCCAGGTCGAGGGCGGCGGCACCCCGGGCGAGCCAACCCGCGGCGACCGCCATGCCCACGCCGAGGGCCGCGATCGGCGACCGCTGCAGCAGGCTGCCCTTGCCGCTGAGCGCCGCGGCCACCACGAAACCGGGGCCGAACACCAGACCGGCCAGCACGACGACGCCGGCCGCTGTCAGGAACGCGCCGCCGAGCGCGTGGTAGCGGACCTGCCGCCAGGTGGTGGCGGACACCGCCTGACGGGCCAGCCAACTCCGGCGCGACATGCCGGGCGGCCGCGCGGCGGGCGGTGCCAGGTCGGCACCGAGGAGGCGGAGCCGGGCCTGGTGCCACACCGTGAACCGGAAGGTCAGCGCGAGCAGCACGGGCAGCACCACGACGAGCGGGACCGTCCCGCCGACCGTGCCGCCCAGCTTCTCCGAGCCGCCCAGTCCCGGCGGCGGGTGCTCCGACCCGATCAGCATCCCGGCGCCGACGATGGTCATCGTCAGGGCGGCCGGCACGAGCCACAGGACCGCGCCGATCAGCAGGCCGGCGACGGCCGGCCACGTGCGTCGCGACCACAGCACCGCCGGCACGTTCCCCCACACCACGCGTCCACACTAGCCAGTCGCGGCCGGCCGCAGGATCCCGCTGATTACCGGATCCGCCCTGTACCCAGTGCCACCCCCAAGACGGATGCCGGCGCCAACGACACCGGCCGCGACGGCCGACACGCTGGACGGCATGGATCGAATCTCGTTGCCGGTCGTACCGGCGGTGGCCGCGGCGGCGCTCGTGCCCTGGACCATCGGCCTCGCCACCCTCCTGCCGCGCACCGCCACGGCCCGGCACTGGAACATCGTCTGGGCCGGCCTGGACGTCGCGATCATCGCGGGCCTCGCGTCGACCAGCTGGCTGGCCCGCCGTCGTGACCGGCGGGTCACCCCGGCCGCCGTCGCGACCGCCACGCTGATGTGCGCCGACGCCTGGTTCGACGTGTGCACCAGCGACGCCGGCCTGCCGTTCGCCACGGCCTGTGCCGCAGCGGCGATCGAGGTGGCGGTCGCCGCCACCTGTCTGGTGGCCGCGCGCGCGGCCGATCCGGCCGAAGGTTTTCGGGCCCGGCAATCGGCGTCAAGGTGAGCCGGAAGGCGCCCCCTTCGACGGCGCCACATTCGTGAGGTCGCGCTTTCCTGGTCGATGGATATTGCGGGATTGTTGCGGTCCGCGGGTGGTTCTTCGCGACGATCTGGTACGGGCAGTGGCGGCCCGTGGGCGGCTTTCCGCTGGCTGCGGCGGTGGGGCGGCTCGCGAAGTGGCCGGATTTCGGGGCGTCGAAGTGATCTACTGGCGCGGTGAGACGGCGGGCTCTCTTGGCGGCGACGGCGCTGATGCTGTCGGCCGGATGCGGGAAGTCGACGATGGCGCTCCAGCCCGTGAGCGGCGACCAGGGACACCTCTGGGCGGCAGCGGACGGGCCGCTGGGGCGTGGTTTCTGCCTGACCCTGGTGCGCGGCAGGAAGCCCGTTCAGGTGGTGCGCACGGTCGGCGGGAAGGCCCACGAGATGGTCTACTGGCGCCAGCTGGTCGGACCGGGGGACGGCGAGGCGGCCGGGCGGCGGTACTTCGTCGGCATGGCCCGCCTGAGCCACTGGACGCTGATCCTCCAGGATGGTGACTTCGACGGCGGCCTCGGGATGGACCCGGCGATCGCCGGGCGGCTCGCCGCCGGTACCGACGTGGTGGTCTGCCGATGCGACAGGGCCGGGCGGGGGCGGGTCCGGACCTATCGGGACGGGGTGGTGGGCACCGACGTGACCGATCACACCGAGGAGGCGATCAGGCTCGTCGAGAAACGTGCCGGGATCCGGCTGACCGGGGCGTTGCTGGAGCAGAAACGGTATCTGCTGGTCACCGTTCCGAAGGCGTAGTTCCGTATTTGCCCGTTCTGCCGCTGTCGGATATCCACAGAGGAGCGATCGATTCCTGCGCTCGCGGTTTCCGACGGTTAGCCTGCGTACTCGTGAGCGAACGAAGACGGGCCGCCGCCGTGATCGTGCGGGACGGCCGGGTGCTGATGGTCCACGAGCGCAGCCGGCGCACCGGTGGCGGCGAGTGGTGGACTCTGCCGGGCGGCGGGGTAGAGCCCGGTGAGACCCCCGAGGAGGCCGTGCGGCGCGAGGTCTTCGAGGAGACCGGCCTGGTGGTCAGCGACCTGCGGTATGTGTTGGAGATGCCGTATCCGTCGGGCATGACATCGGTGTTCGCGGTGTCGGTGGCCGACGGCGAGCCCCGGGTCAGTCCCGACGACGGCAGCGGTCCCGAGCCGCTCGGCCTGGACTGGCTGCCGGTGCCGGAACTACCGATCGAAACGAACGGGGTGGCGGTGCCGCCCCTGATGGTGGTCCTGCCGACAATGGCCTCCACCGGCCGCCAACCGGCCGGCGACAGCATCGCCTGACCGGCCCACCGGGCCTCCCGCACGGGCTACCAGCCTCCGCACGGATCACCGGTCTCCGGCTACGGATCACCGGCTACCCGTTGCGGATTACCGCCACCAGCCAGCAGCGGTCAGTAGCCGCCAGCCGGCGGCGGTAGGCGTGGATTGGTGCCGCAGCGGAGGCACGAAGACCGGGACGCCATCTTCGACCGGCCCGGTGCGGGTTCAAGGCGCGGCTTCCAGCGACATGCGGGCCGTCTCCCGCCTGGTGTTCTCGCTCGGGTGCGGCGTTGGGGTGGCCAAGGTGCGGGCGGCCTCGATCGCGGTGTTCTCACCGGGCTGGAGCGTGGCGGTGGCAAGGCTGTGGGCGGCCTCGATCGCGGTGTCCTCGCGGGGGTGCGGTGCCGGGGGCGTGGAGCGGCGGGCGGCTGTCGCGCGGTGGCGTTCGGCTACGAAATAGGCGCAGGCGGCGACGTAGCTGGTGGTCAGCAGCAGGCCCATGACACGCATCGCGGTCGGCGGGTAGGGGAGCACGGCGACGGTCAGTGAGGCGACGGCCCAGCCGGACAGCAGGGCGGTGTTGACCGTGTCGGGCCGGCCCCAGCGGCCGGTGCGGCGATGCGCCTGGCGCTGGATCTCCACCGTGAACGAGTGGGCCATGCCGAGAGCCAGCAGGGCGAGGAGAGCGGTGGCCGGGAACGAGTGATGGCCACCGCCGACCGCTGCCATCGCGGTGGTGCCGGTCAGCAGCGCGAGCCCGCTGACCGTGCCGATACGAGCCTTGCGGCGTTCCGCTGCGTTCGCCTCCTCCACGATCTCAGACATTCGGCATGATCCGCCGAGACCTGAGCCGCCCGTCGATGCGGAGGAGACGGCTCTCGAAACCGGGCCCGAGCGGTGGAATGTGGTGGCGGTGTGGATGGCGGGGACGGGTCGGGGTAATGATGGCGGCGTGATGGGGAGCCTGCAGACCGAATCCGCACAGTCTCGTCTTGATCTGCTGGCCGGGCCGGTGGCCAAAGCGCTTTCGGTGTGGCCGGAGGACGCGCCGGTCGATGTCGATCAGGTGCTGGTGGCGTCGATCGATCCGGGGCTGGCGGATACCGCCGCGTTCTGCGAGGCCTACGGGATCCCGCTCGGTGAGTCGGCGAACTGTGTGATCGTGGCCGGGCGCCGCGGGGAGACGGTGAGGTATGCGGCCTGTGTCGTTCTGGCCACCACCCGGGCCGATGTGAACGGGACCGTGCGGCGGCTGCTCGACGTGCGCAAGTGCAGCTTTGCGCCGATGGACGAGGCGGTGTCGCTGACCGGGATGGAATATGGCGGGATCACCCCGATCGGGCTCCCCGACGACTGGCCGATCCTGGTCGACTCCCGCGTGGTCGCCACGCCGCACGTGATCATCGGGTCCGGGGTGCGGCACAGCAAGATCGCCGTGGCCGGTCCGGTCCTCGGCGCGCTACCCGGCGCCCGGGTGATCGAGGGGCTCGCCAAAGAGGCCGGCTAGCGGCCCCCGAGTCCCGGCCGACATCGATGGCCAGACGTGGACTTCCATCAATGTCGTTCCACGTGAAACGCTATTGACCGGCTTCGACGGCTTCGCGACGGGTGATCTCGGCCAGGGCGGACAGCAGGGTGGCGGATTCCTGGGCACCCTGGATGGCGTACTTGCCGTCGACGACGAACGTGGGAACGCTCGTGATGCCCAGCTCCCGTGCCGCGGCCAGGTCGGTGGTGACGGCCGCCGTGCCGGCCTCCGAGGTCAGGTAGCCCAGGGCCGCCGCCCCGTCCAGGCCGGCCGAGGCGGCGATCTTCGCCAGCACGGGCAGTGACCCGATGTCGGCCCCGTGGGTGAAGTAGGCCCGCTGCAGCGCGTCCAGCACCTCTGCCTGCCGGCCATGCCCGGCCGCCCAGGCGATCAGCCGGTGTGCCGCGAAGGTGTTGGCGGCGACCACCCGGTCGAAGTCCAGAGTCAGTCCCTCGCTCGCGCCGATTTCCGTGACGTGGGCGAACATCTGCTCGGCCCGGTCCGCGTCACCGAATTTCGAGGCCATCGCCTGCTTGATCGGCAGTGGCTGGGGGACCGGGGAGGCGTCCAGCTGGTAGGCCCGATAGGTGACGGTGACCGACTCGCCGAAATCGGCCAGCGCGTTCTCCAAGCGGCGCTTGCCGATGTAGCACCACGGGCAGACGACGTCGGACCAGACCTGGATGTCCACACTTCTCCGTTTCAGAAGAGCTTACGGAAGCTGTTCGGTGATCTGGCGCTTGAGCCGGGCCAGGATCGCCGTGCCGCCGCGGATCCGCAGCGGACTGATCGCCTGGGCCAGGCCCATCCGGGCGTAGAGGTCGTCCGGCACGGCCAGGATCTCGGTGGCGGACGCGCCGGCCAGTCCCTCGGCCAGGATCCCGGCGAACGCGCGGGTGGTGGGCGCCTCCGGTGGGCAGTCGAACCACGTGGTCACCGTGGTGTCCGGCTGAACGGTGGCCTTGAGGAAGAACTGGGTCTGGCACTCCGGGACCTGCTCCATGCCCTCGTGCCCGACCAGATCGGCCGGCAGGGGCGGCACCGCGTCGGAGAACTCCAGCAGCATCTCCAGGACCACCTCGCGGGGCGCGGAGGCGAACTCCTCGACGATCTCGGCCAGCTTCGGCGGCATGTCAGTCACAAGACCAACTTAGTCCGGCGCCGACGGACCGCGGCGCCGGCGGCGGGCGTAACGGCGCCGGGCGGGGGACCCGGCGGGCCGGGCGGGCCATGCGTGTACCGGGCGAGCCGGGTGGGGCCGGGTCAGGCGGCGGAGGGCAGCGGCAGCAGGGCGATGTCGCTGAGGCTGAGCAGCCCGACCGCATTGCGCTCGGCATCGCAGACGACCAGGCGGCGCACGGCACGGGACCGCATCGCCTGCACCGCCTCCTCCACCGTCGCGCTCTCCTCGATCATGATCAGCTCCCGGGTGGCGATCGCACCGAGCGTGGTCTTCGCCGGCGCCAGGCCCTCGGCCACGGCACGCACCACGATGTCCCGGTCGGTGACGATGCCGGACACGGCCGGCCCCTGGGTCACCACCACGTCGCCGATGCCCTGATCCCGCATGGCCTGCGCGGCCTCGTCGAGGGGGGTGTCGGCGGGCAGGTACACCACTCGACGGGTCATCACGTCCGCTATCCGCCTGGCCATGCCTCTGCCCTCCGGCCCCTCATTCGTCTCGACAACCCCAGTGTCCCCGGTGGTATCACCGTCGGCACCGGTGTGATCACCGAGACTAGAGACCACGTACGACTAAATCACGTCCTTATCTAGGTGTCGCCATCGTCACGTTCCGCGTGCGTGCATCGGGTGGAAAGCTGATCGAGCAACAAAAGCTGAGCAGACGTTAGGGGGACGTGATGGCCTGGCGCAGCTTCGTGGCGATGGGTGACAGCTTCACCGAGGGCATGTGCGACGAGTATCCGGACGGCACCTACCGGGGCTGGGCCGATCTGGTGGCCACCCGGCTCGCGGTCGACTCAGGCCCCGACTTCGGCTATGCCAACCTGGCGATCCGCGGCCGGCTGCTGGACCAGGTGATCGCCGAGCAGCTCGAGCCGGCCCTGGCGATGCGGCCCGGCCTGGTGAGTTTCGCGGCCGGTGGCAACGACATCCTGCGGCCCCGGGTCGATCCGCACACCCTGGTCGAACGGATCGATCCGGTGATCGCCCGGATCCGGGCCACCGGCGCCGACGTGATCATGTTCCGGTTCGCCGACGTGGCCGTGCACATCCCGGGCGGGCAGCGGATGATCGGCAGCCGCGCGGCCGTCCTCAACGACGGTTTCCGGGAGATCGCCGAACGGCACGGTGCCCACCTGGTCGACCTCTTCGCCGACCACGCCTACCTGCACCGCGACATGTGGAGCGACGACCGCCTGCACCTGTCCGCCGCCGGTCACCGGCGGGTCGCCGGGCACGTGCTGACCGCACTCGGCGTCGGTGTCGAGGAGGAGTGGATGCTGGTGCCGCCGGCTCCGCAGCCCACGCCGTGGCGGTTGGCGGTGAGCGCCGACCTGCGCTGGGCCCGCGAGCACCTGGCGCCGTGGGTGAGCCGGCATCTGCGCGGTCGCTCGTCGGGCGATCTGGTGACCGCGAAGCGTCCCGTGCTGGCCCCGATCAACGACTGAGTAGGACTAGCGTGACAGGCATGTCCGTTGCGAACGATCCGGCGCAGGCGCTGCAGGCCTATGCGCATCCCGACAAACTGGTCACCACCGAGTGGCTCGCCGCGAACCTGGACACGCCCGGCCTGGTCGTCGTCGAGTCGGACGAGGACGTGCTGCTCTACGACACCGGGCACATCCCGGGCGCGGTGAAGGTCGACTGGCACCTGGAGCTCAACGACCAGCTCACCCGGGACTATCTCGACCCGGCCGCGTTCGCCGCGATGTGTGAGGCCAAAGGCATCGGCCGGGACGACACGATCGTGTTCTACGGCGACAACTTCAACTGGTGGGCGGCGTACGCCCTCTGGGTCTTCAGTCTTTTCGGACATCGCGACGTGCGGCTACTCGACGGCGGCCGGCAGAAGTGGGTGGCCGAGGGGCGTCCGGTGACCCGGGACAAGACGGTCCGGGAGCGGGCCGGCTACCCGGTTCCGGTGCGCAACGACGCGGCGATCCGGGCCTTCCGGGACCAGGTGATGGGCCACATCGCCGGCGGGCGACCGCTGGTCGACGTGCGTTCGCCGCAGGAGTACACCGGCGAGCTGACCCACATGGCGGCGTATCCGCAGGAGGGCGCGCTGCGCGGCGGGCACATCCCGGGCGCGGTCAGCAAGCCGTGGAAGTCCGCGGCCAACGACGACGGCTCGTTCAAGTCGCACGACGACCTGATCAAGATCTACCAGGATGAGCTGGGCCTGGAGTCGGGCGACGACATCATCGCGTACTGCCGGATCGGCGAGCGGTCCAGCCACACCTGGTTCGTGCTGCACCACCTGCTGGGATATCCGCAGGTGCGGAACTACGACGGCTCGTGGACCGAGTGGGGCAACCTGGTCCGCGCGCCGATCGCCAAGGGCACCGAGCCGGGTGGCCTGAGCTGACCCGCCGGAGCGGCGTGGTCCCGGCACCGCGCCGCTCCGAAATAACCCCGGTTTTGTCGTACCGAACCGGTACCGTGCGCGCCGTGAGCAACACGTTCCAGGTCGATCTACGGGGCATCGTCGACCTGCTCAGCCATCACCTCTACGCGAGCCCCCGCGTCTACGTCCGTGAGCTGCTGCAGAACGCGGTCGATGCGATCACCGCGGTCGGCCCCGACCACGCCGGCCGGGTCGAGATCACCACCGGTCCCGTCCTGCGGATCACCGACAACGGCATCGGGCTCACCGAGGCGCAGGTGCACGAGCTGCTGGCCACCATCGGCCGCAGCTCGAAACGCGACGAGCTGGGCTTCGCCCGCCACGAGTTCCTCGGCCAGTTCGGCATCGGGCTGCTCTCCTGCTTCCTGGTCGCCGACGAGATCCGGGTGCACACCCGGCGCCAGGGCGCCGCCCCGGTGCTCTGGACGGGTCACTCCGACGGGCGCTACGACGTGCGGCCCGGCGACGATCGCGAGCCGGGGACCACGGTCACCCTGCTGCCGCGGCGCGGCGCCGAGCACTACCTGACCGGCGCGACGGTGACCGAGCTGGCCGAGCTCTACGGCTCGCTGCTGCCGGTCGAGGTGACCGTCGACGGCCGCCGGGTCACCGCCGGCACGGTGCCCTGGGCGCTCCCGGCCGGTGAGAGGAACGCGTACGCGGACAGCGTCCTGGGTTTTCGTCCCTTCGACGTGATCGACCTGAACGTGCCGGGCTCCGGCCTGTCCGGCGCGGCGTTCGTGCTGCCCACGCCGGTGAACCCGGCCAGTCGTGGCGGCCACCGGGTCTACCTCAAGCGGATGCTGCTCTCGGAGAGCGTCGAGGGGCTGCTGCCCGACTGGGCGTTCTTCGCGCGCTGCGTGGTGGACAGCACCGAGCTGCGGCCGACCGCCAGCCGGGAGGCGCTCTACGACGACGGCATGCTGGCCGAGACCCGCGAGGCGATCGCCGACCAGCTGCGTGGCTGGCTGGTCCGGCTCTCCGCGACCGATCCGCGCCGGTTGGGTCAGTTCCTGCAGATCCATCACCTCGGGGTGAAGGCGCTGGCCCTGCACGACGACGAGATGCTGCGCCTGGTCGAGCAGTGGTATCCGATGCAGACCAACATGGGCGAGCTGACCCTGGCCGAGTTCCGGGCCCGCTTCGGCGCGCTGCGCTACGCGGCCACCGCCGACGAGTTCCGGCAGCTCGCCGCCGTCGCCGCCGCCCAGGACGTCGGTCTGATCAACGGCGGTTATGTGTACGACGCGGATCTGATCGAGCGTCTCGCCGCCACCGATCCCGAGGTTCGCGCCGAGCGCCTCGATCCGACCGACCTCACCACCCGCTTCACGGCCGTCGACGCGGAGAGTGAGCTGCGGCTGCGTCCGTTCCTGTCGGCCGCCCAGCGCCGCCTGGACAAACTCGGCTGCGAGGTGGTGGTCCGGGCTTTCGACCCGGTCACTCTGCCGGCGCTCTACCTGGTCAGCCGGGCCGCCGCGTTCCACGACGAGTTCACCGCCAGCCGGGATCAGGCCGACGACCTGTGGGGCGGCGTGCTCGACGCGCTCTCCTCGACGGTGCCCAACGACCGGCCGCAGCTGGTCCTCAACCACCGCAACCCGCTGATCCGCCGGGTCGCCGCGCTCGGCGACGCGGAGTTGGCCGCGCTGGCCGTCGAGTCGCTCTACGGTCAGGCGCTGCTGCTCGGCCACCACCCGATCCGGCCGGCCGACGCCGCGCTGCTGACCACCTCGTTCCTCGGTCTGCTGGACCGGGCCGTCCCCGGTGAGGGGACCCGATGAAGACCGCGGAAGAGCTGTGGAACGTTCTCGACGAGGCCCACCATCTGCCGTACGGTGCGGCCCAGATCGCCCTGGTCGAGCAGGTGCTGCGGCACGTCGACGGTGCCGGTGACCCGGCGCTGGCCTTCTACACCCGGCTGTTCGCGACCACGGCGTACATCTACGGCGGCGAGTCGGTGAAGTCGTTCGCCACCTTCTCCTGGTGCGTGGCCGACTTCGACAAGAACCCGCAGCCGTACCACGAGCGCTGGACGCACAACCTGCTCTGGCTGTTCAAGACGATGATCAGCGCGCTCACCCGGTTCCCGGAGATCCCGCTCGCCCGGACGTACGCGGTGCTCGACGACATGGAGCGCCGCTACCGGGAGACCGGGCACGGCATGCAGCCGGTATACAAACACCGCTACCTGGTCGCCCGGCATCTCGGGCTGACCGAGGAGGCGGAGGGCTGGTTCGAGAAGTGGCGGACCGCGCCGCGCAACGCGCTCTCCGACTGCGCGGGCTGCGACCCCACCACGATGGTCATCCACCTCAACACCCGGGAGCGGTTCGCGGAGGCCGTCGAGCTGTCCGCGCCGGTGCTGGCCGGCGAGCTGAACTGCAACGAGCAGCCGCAGAGCATCCTCAGCGAGCTGATGGTGTCCTATCTGCAGACCGGCCACCTGACCGACGCTGCGGACGCGCACCGCCGGTCCTACCTGGTCGAGCGCGGCAACCTGGCCGATCTGGCCGGCATCGGCGACCACATCCTGTTCTGCGCGCGGACCGGCAACGAGGCCCGCGGCCTGGAGATCCTGCAGCGGCACATCGACTGGCTCGACCGCGCGCCGTCGCCGTCCGCCGGGATGCACTTCGCCGCGACCGGGGTGGCGCTGCTGCGCCGGCTCGCCGCGCGGGGCCACGGCGACACGCTGATCCGGCGCAGCGGGCGGCCGGATGTGACCGCCGAGGCGCTGGCCGCCGAGCTGGAGACCTACGCGACCGGGCTGGCCGCCCGGTTCGACGCCCGCAACGGCACCGGGCACCAGGGCAGACTGGTGGCCGAGACGATGACCGCCGAACCCTACGGGGTCGACCTGCCGCTCGCCCCGACCGCCCGTCGTCCGGCCCCGACCCCGGCCGCGGCGGTGGCGCCGTTGCGGGAGGCGACGCCGGAGCCGGTCGAGATCCCGGCCGACCTGGACGAGACCGAGCTGCTCGACCTGGCCGAGCGGTTCCTCGACGACGATGCGCACGACGAGTTCGCCGCGGTGCTGGAGGCGTTCGCCAAGCGCTTCCCGGACCCGATCGACCCGCTGGCGGCCGGCCGGCTCTGGACGTTCCGCGGCGTCGCCCTGCCCGATGACGACCACGACGGCACCATCGCCGCCTGGGAGCAGGCCGTCATCGCCTTCACCCGGGCCGGTGACGGGAGCCGGGTCAGCGCCCTGCGCGCCCGGATCGCGATCGAGCGGGCCCGGGCCGAGCGCGGCGAGCCGGCCGACGACGTGGCGCTGGTCCGGTCCGACGTCGCCTACCAGGAGGAGCACGGCACCGCCCGGGACCGGGCGAACGCCTGGCTGCGGCTGTCCACGATGTACTTCATGGCGGACAGCCTGGACGAGGCGAACGAGGCCGGCGACCGCGCCGACGCGTATGCGGCCGAGTCGGGCCGGCCGCGCCGGGTGGCGTACCACGCGCTGGTGCGCGCCCGGAACCGCGGCGCCGCGCACCGGCACGAGGAGGCGGGGGCGGCGGCCCGCGAGGCCTGGTCCTTCTATCGCGAACACGGTCCGGCACGGGCCAGCGCCGAGGCGGCCACCATCGTGGGGCAGGTCAGCGACGATCCGGCCGAGGTGGTCGCCGCGATGACCGAGTCGCTGACCACCGGGTTGCCCGGCGCCGAGCTGGCCGGCCATGCGCTGCGCGGCCGCGCGTTGATGTCCCTGGAGCGGCCGGAGGAGGCGATCGACGACTTCGTCGAGGCGGTCGCGATCTGTGCCGAGCACGACCTGGAGCAGCCGGGGGTCTTCGCCCGGCAGGATCTGGCCCAGGCGTACCGGGCGGCCGGCCGGCTCCCGGAGGCCGCCGAGGTGGCCGAGGAGGCGGTGCTCGGGTTCGAGCGACTGGGCTTCCCGGAGCCGCTCAACGACACGCGGTACATGCTGGCCGGCATTTATCGTGATCTTGACGACACCGGTCGGGCGCTGGAGCTGTACCGCCAGCTGATCGAGGTGCTGGCCGACAACCCGGCCGGGCGCGGCCAGCTCGGCGAGGACGCCGGCATGGTGCTCTACAAGCTGGACCGGGACGCCGAGGCGGCGCTGACCTTCCGGGCCGCGGCCGAGGCGCTGCGCGAGGCCGGTGATCCGGCTGGCGAGCTGCGCGTGCTGCGGCGGCGGCTGATGGCGTTGAACTACGCCGATCAGGTCGACGAGGCCGAGGAGCTGATCGGCCTGGTTACCCGCCGGTACGAGGAACTCCCCGCCGAACTGGCCGAACAGCCGGGCGTCCAGTGGGGTCGCGCGATCTTCGCCTTCGAGGTCGGCAATCTCCTGATGCGCCGGGGCCGGTGGGCCGAGGCGCTGCCCCATCTGGACGGCGCGCCCGAGCGGCTGCGGGCGATCGGCGCGCGGGACGACGCCGACCGGGTGACTGGGATGCTTTCCGAGGCGTTGTTGCGCTCCGGGCGACCGGCCGAGGCGTTGGCTCTGATGGAGTCGCTCCCCGAGGAGAAGCGGTTCGCCGAGTTGTACGCCGAGGCCCGGGCGGCCGTCGATCGGCTGAACGACCGTTAAGCAAGGACTTGACGACGCGTTAAAGTGACGAGGTGACGACGGTAGATCAGCGGCACCGGACGACCCCGCCGGCGCCCCGGCGGCGGTCACGCCGCGACGAAATCCTCGAGATCGCGGTCGGTCTGTTCGCCGCCCGCGGCTATCACGGCGTGTCGATGGACGACATCGGTTCGGCGGCCGGCGTCACCGGCCCGGCGTTGTATCACCACTTCGCCGGCAAGGAGGCGATGCTGGTCGCCGCACTGATTCCGGTCAGCGAGAGCCTGCTGGAGGGCGGCCGTGAGCGGGTCGCCCGGCACCCGGCCGAGGCCGAGGCGGCGCTCGCCGACCTGATCGACTTCCACGTCGACTTCGCGCTGGCCAACCCGGCGGTCATCGCCCTGCACCTGCACGAGCTGGACCGCCTGCCGGAGGAGCCGCGCCGGCAGATCCGCCGGTTGCAGCGTCTGTACGTGGAGGAGTGGGTCGGCGTGCTCACCCTGCTGCGGCCCGAGCTGGAGGCCTCTGAGGCCCGGGTGCTGGCGCACGCCGCGTTCGGCCTGATGAACTCGACGCCGTTCCTGGGCGGCGAGGTGGAGCGCCGCCGCCGGGCCGACCTGCTGCGCGAGGCCACGATGCACGCGCTGACCGGCCGCTGAAAAGGTACGAGCTGCTGGAATCCGCGCGACCCGCGGTGACCGGCGACTAGAACAAAACGGACCACCGGTCACCCCACAGGGCGGGCCGGCACCCCGACATACAGGAGCCTCATGATCGAGTCGCTGCTCGTCGCCAACCGCGGCGAGATCGCCCGCCGGATCATCCGCACCGCGAACCGCCTGGGTATCCGTACCATCGCGGTCCACTCGGAAGCCGACGCCGACCTGCCGTTCGTACGGGAGGCCGATGAGGCCGTCTGCGTCGGCCCGGCCAACCCGGCGCAGAGTTACCGCAACGCCGACGCCATCCTGGCCGCCGCGAAGCAGACCGGGGCACAGGCCGTGCACCCCGGTTACGGCTTCCTCAGCGAGAACGCCGATTTCGCCCGTACCGTCGAGGCCAACGGTCTGATCTGGGTCGGGCCCGGCGCCGACGCGATCACCGCGATGGGCGACAAGATCAATGCCCGCAACCTGATGGCCGCGGCCGGCGTGCCGGTCGCCCCGGGCACCGCGGAGCCGGTGGCCGGCGTCGACGACGCCGTGGCGGCGGCCGCGACGATCGGCTACCCGGTGATGGTCAAGGCCGCCGCCGGCGGTGGCGGCATGGGCATGGGCGTCGCCACCGACGAGGCCGCCCTGCGCACCGAGTTCGGCAAGGTACAGGCGTTCGCCGAGCGGATGTTCGGCGACGGCTCGGTGCTGCTGGAGCGCTACTTCCCGCGGGTGCGGCACGTCGAGGTGCAGATTCTGGGCCTGGCCGACGGCCGGGTGGTCGCGCTGTCCGAGCGGGAGTGCTCGGTCCAGCGCCGCAACCAGAAGCTCGTCGAGGAGGCCCCGTCCCCGGCGGTCACGCCGGAGCTGCGGGAACGGATGAAGCAGGCTGCGGTCAAGGCCGGCGAAGTGGTGAACTACCGCAACGCGGGCACCGTCGAGTGCCTGCTCGACCCGGCCACCGGCGAGTTCTTCTTCCTGGAGATGAACACCCGGCTGCAGGTCGAGCACCCGATCACCGAGCTGATCCACGGCATCGACCTGGTCGAGGCGCAGCTACGGATCGCCAGCGGCGAGGACGTGTCCGACCAGTTCGGACAGTCGGGTCACGCGATCGAGTTCCGGGTCAACGCCGAGGACCCGAAGCGGTTCCTGCCCGGCCCCGGCGCGATCACCACCTGGGAGGAGCCCGCGGGCTTCCGGGTCGACTCCGGGTACACCGAGGGCAACACGGTCACCCCGTTCTACGACTCGCTGCTCGCCAAGCTGATCGTCTTCGGCGCCGACCGCGAGGAAGCGCTGGCCAAGGCACGGGACGCGGTGGCCGGCTTCCGGATCGCCGGGCCGAAGAACAACCTGCCGTTCTTCGCCGAGCTGCTGGAGAACGACGAGTTCCGCTCCGGGGACTACGACACCGGCATCGTCGCCCGGATGAAGGGGGTGAAGTGATGCCCGCGATCAGCATCCGCGAGGTGGCACCCCGCGACGGCCTGCAGAACGAGGAGCCCGTCCCCACCGACGGCAAGGTCGCCCTGATCGACGCGCTCAGCGACACCGGCGTCGGCCGGATCGAGGCGGTCTCGTTCGTGCACCCGAAGGCGATCCCGCAGATGGCCGATGCCGACGAGGTCTGGTCGCGGATCACCCGCAACCCGGACGTCCGCTACTCCGCGCTGATCCCGAACACCCGGGGCGCCCAGCGCGCGATCGCCGCCGGGTTCCGTGAGATCGAGGTGGTGGTGTCGGCCAGCGACACCCACAACCGGCGCAACCTCAACCGGTCCACCGAGGAGTCGCTGGACGACATCGCCGGACTGATCCCGCTGGTGCACGCGGCCGGTGCCACCCTCGAGGTGATCGTCGCGACGAGCTTCGGCTGCCCGTACGAGGGTGACATCCCCCCGGAGCGGGTGGCCGGCATCGTCGAGCGGGTCCGGCGTGACGGCGCCGACCGGATCGCGTTCGGCGACACCACCGGGATGGGCACCCCGCGCCGGGTCCGCGACCTGCTCGCCGAGGTGCGGCCGGACCTGCTGCACTTCCACGACACCCGGGGCACCGGCCTGGCCAACATCGTGACCGCGCTGGACCTGGGCGTGACCGAGTTCGACGCCAGTGCCGGCGGCCTGGGCGGCTGCCCGTACGCGCCCGGCGCCTCCGGCAACGTGGCCACCGAGGAGGTGGTGCACATGCTGCACGACATGGGACTCGATACCGGTATCGATCTCGACAAGTTGATCGAGGCCGCCGAACTGGCCGAACGCCTGGTCGGCCGTACGCTTTCATCAGGCGTTCTGCGAGCCGGCCCGCGTACCCGTCTCGTGTGATTTTTCCGCCCGATTCCTGCGATCATTTTTCTGATTTGCTCGCGTGACTTTCCGCTCGCTCGCGTCGTTGCTAATACCGAGTGGCCGATATCGCCGGTTCCGGAAATCCGGAATTGTCAGGGTGCGGCCGACGACGAGGGGTGGATCCGATGGCGGGCTGGAGGGTCGAGCGCACGCCGCGCACGGCGTCCCGCTCCGTGCCGGTCACCCCCGGCGGCTCCCCGCTCATGCCGCCCCACAGCCAGGGGGCGGAGCGGCGGCCGGAGCGCCGCGCCGGACGTGCCGGTTCCCGGTGGGTCCTGCGTGCATTCGTCGTCGGTGGCCTGGCCGGGGCGGCCTGGCTGCTCACCGGCGCCGCCGCGCACGCCGCGGGTACCGGTGCCGAGCCGGTGCCCGTCGCGCAGGCCGCGGGCCTGACCGAAAACCCCGCGGGCCTGACCGAGAAGCCCGCCGGGCTGAACGAGGAGCCGGCGCCCGTGGCGCAAGTCGCGGGCCCCGGTGAACCGCTCGGGGCCGTGCTCGACGGGGATGTCGAGTCGGCACCCGCCTGGCTCGACGAGAACCAGGACCGCACGGTCGGCGATCTCCTGAAGGCGGCCGTCCAGCCGCTGGAGACCCACCACCACATCGTCACGTCGCTTCCGGCGGCGACGCACGACGAGCCCGCGATCGACCCGGAACCCCACGGTGAACCCCTGCCGACGACGGCCGCACCGCTGCGTTCCAGCAGCGGTACCGCGGACGCGCAGCGGCAGCCGGCGACCGAGGGCCCCGCGGCTGATTCCGTGGCACCGCCTGCCCTGTCGCACCCGTTCGCCCCGGTGGGCGAGCCGGCCCCGGCGACCTTCGTGAAGAGGGCGGGCACCAGGGTGACCCGTGCCCCGGCCGGCGACAAACCGGCCCGGCGGGTCACGGCCCTGTCCCGGTCACGCGTCCATCGGCATGCCCCGGCCGCCCGGCCGGTTGCGCCGGAGGCGATCCGCCAGGACATGCCCGGCGGCGACGGACCCGCGCCCGCGCGGACGAACCTCGGGGCGGTCAGCGGTATCCCGGCCAGCAGTGGCTCGGGTGGCAACACGGAGAACGGCTCGTCGGCCGTTCTGCCGACGGGGACCGCGAACGGCCCGGTGGCCTGCCACCGCTGCCCGGTCGCGCCCGATGTCGACGCCCGGCGCAACGACGCCGTGGCGCCGACCGTCTCACCTGACTAGTTCGACCCGTGATGAGCCCGGCGGCTCAAGGTGGCCGCCGTGGATCCGGCCGACGATTCCTGAACCGTTTGCGGACAAGCGGCGAATCGTACGACGGCTGTCACCGATCATCACCGCGACGGGCGCACGTCGACGAGCGGGTCAGGGCCACCGACATTCGAGCCAGGGCACCGCTGCGCCCCGAGAACAATGTTCTGGAACCAGCCAATTGAATATGCGGAAATCCTTGCCGACCATTTTTTGAAAGGCATCACTTTTCTCATGAAGAAGACGTGGGTTCGTAAGACGCTGAGCGTCGGGATCATGGCTGCCGGCGCTCTGCTGATGGCCCCGGCCGCGGCTCAGGCCGGTGGGCACAGCCACGGCGGCTTCGCTCCGTCGGCCGCCCAGGACGGGATCACCCAGTTCTCGTCGACCAACCTCGGCGCGCTGAACGGCACGCAGTTCGCGGCTCCGCTCACCGCCCCGGTGAACATGAACGGCAACGCGATCGCGCTGGGCGGGATCTCGTCGGCCAACGGTGGCGGCGTCAACCACATCGCCGAGGGCTCCCGGGCCCGTCGCGGTGGCAGCGGCATCGCGCAGCAGTCGGGCGGTAACGTCGGCTTCCTGAACGGCACCCAGATCGCCGTGCCGGTGACCGTGCCGATCAACCAGAACGGCAACGCGGACAGCCTGTTCGGGGTCTCCTCGGCGCGCGGTAGCGGGGTCAACCACGTCACCGAGGGTGCGCACGTCGCCGGCGGTGGCTGGAACGACGGCATCGCGCAGCAGTCGGGTGGCAACGTCGGCTTCCTGAACGGCACCCAGATCGCCGTGCCGATCACCATCCCGATCAACCAGTGCGGCAACGCGGACAGCCTGTTCGGGGTCTCCTCGGCCCAGGCCACCTGCGCCAACTTCATCGGTGGGCCGACCGGGCGCAGCGTCCGTCAGGGCGGTGCCGGCGCCAACAACTGGGGCGGCGGTGCCGGCGCCCACAACTGGGGCGGCGGTGCCGGCGCCGACAACTGGGGCGGCGGGAACCGGGTCGGCGGCTGGGACAACGGCATCCGCCAGTCCAGCTTCGGCAACATCGGCTTCCTGAACGGCAGCCAGTTCGCCGCGCCGGTCGTCGCGCCGATCAACGCCTGCGGCAACTCGCTCGGCTCGCTGCTGGGCACCGCGAACTCGCAGGCGTTCTGCGTGAACCGGATCGGCGACAGCGGCCCGGTCTGGGTCAAGGGCCACCGGCACGGCCACCACGGCGCCGTCCAGGGTGACCAGGGCCAGGGCAACTGCGGCTGCGGCGACGACAACACCGGTGACGTCCGCGGCGACCAGGGCTACAACGGTGGCGGCGAGGCTCCCGCGGTCAACGACGACAACGGGTACAGCAACGACGACAACAGCGGTGACGTCAAGGGCGACAAGGGCGGCCACAAGGGTCACGGTCACAAGGGCCACAAGGCCGACACCGGCTACGGCGACGTCAAGGACGACAACAACGGCAACGCCAAGGGTGACAAGGGCTACGGCGACGTCAGCCCGGACAAGTACGGCGACTCCACCGGTGGCCGCAACAACATCGAGAGCACCTCGGTCAGCGGCCTGACCGGCAGCCTGGGTGGTCTGGACCTGCTCGACAGCCTGCGCTGACGCGGCCGGGCGCCGTCCCGGGCGTCCACCGCGCGCCGGTCGCGTCTCCACCGTGCCGGCAGCACGACGGGAGTCCTCGCTTTCCGCGAGGGCTCCCGTTCGGCGTTGCCGGCGATCTTCGTTTGAGCTAACCTAACGGTCGTTAAGTCTAACGAACGTTAAGGAAACTTGAACGAGGGGGAACGCATGGACGGCGACGCGCTCGCGCAGGTTCGCAAGCGTGTGCTGGCCGGCGGCGCCGAGCGCTACCACGCCGCCAACGCGGGCAAGGGCAAGCTGTTCGTCCGCGAGCGGGTCGCGCTCCTGGTCGACGAGGGTTCCTTCGTCGAGGACGGGCTCTATGCCAACAGTCTGGCCGAGGGACTGCCCGCCGATGGTGTGATCACCGGAGCCGCCCGGATCGACGGCCGCGACGTGTGCGTGATGGCCAACGACTCCACGGTCAAGGCCGGCTCCTGGGGCGCCCGCACGGTGGAGAAGATCGTCCGCGTCATCGAGCGGGCCTACCAGCTCGGCGTCCCGATGATCTACCTGGTCGACTCGGCCGGCGCCCGGATCACCGACCAGGTCGACCTCTTCCCCGGTCGGCGCGGTGCCGGCAAGATCTTCCATACCCAGGTCAAGGCGTCCGGCTCGATCCCGCAGATCTGCGCGCTGTTCGGCCCCTCGGCCGCCGGCGGGGCGTACATTCCGGCCTTCTGCGACGTCGTCGCCATGGTCGAGGGCAACGCCAGCATGTATCTGGGCTCCGACCGCATGGTCGAGATGGTCACCGGTGAGAAGACGACGCTCGAGGCGATGGGCGGCGCCCGGGTGCACTGCGCCGAGTCCGGTGTCGGCCACTTCCTCTGCAAGACCGAGCAGGACGCGCTCGACGTCGTGCGCGGCTATCTGTCCTATGTGCCGCAGAACTGGACCCAGCGTCCGCCTTCGGCGTCCGCGACGGATTCGTCCGGGGCGGATCTCGGCGCGCTGGTCCCGGCCAGCGAGCGGCAGGCGTTCGACATGCGGCGGTACGTCAAGGGTCTGGTCGACGACGGCTCGTTCTTCGAGATCCAGGCGCTGTGGGCCCGCGAGCTGACGGTCGGCTTCGCCCGGCTCGACGGCGAGGTGATCGGCGTCCTGGGCAACAACTCGATGTTCAAGGGCGGTGTGCTCTTCGTCGACTCGGCCGACAAGGCGAGCCGGTTCGTGCAGCTCTGCGACGCCTTCAACATCCCGCTGCTGTTCCTCGCCGACGTGCCCGGCTTCATGGTCGGCTCGGCCGTGGAGAAACAGGGCATCATCCGGCACGGCGCCAAGATGATCACCGCGATCTCCGAGGCCACCGTGCCGAAGATCTGCGTGGTGGTGCGCAAGGCCTACGGCGCCGGGCTGTACGCGATGGCCGGCCCCGGTTTCGAGCCGGACGCCACCATCGCGCTGCCCACCGCCAAGATCGCGGTGATGGGCGCCGAGGCCGCGGTGAACGCGGTCTACGCCAACAAGATCGCGGCGATCGAGGACCCGGACGAGCGGGCCGCCTTCGTCGCCGAGCGTCGCGCCGAGTACGAGCGCGACATCGACATCATGCGCCTGGCCAGCGAGCTCGTGGTGGACGCCGTGGTGGAACCCGGCGACCTGCGGGCCGAGCTGATCCGGCGGTTCTCGGCGGCCCGTGGCAAGGACCGCACGTTCTCCCGCCGCCGCCATGGCGTCACCCCTGTCTAGAGCAGCGACCGTCTAAGGAAGCGAAGCAGCGAAATGGTGGATTTCCGGCTCGGTGACGAGCTCGAGGATTTGCGTGGCAGCGTCCGGCAGTTCGCCCGTGAGCAGGTGGCGCCGGTCATCGCCGAGCACTACGAGCACAAGACGTTCCCGTACGACGTGATCCGTCAGATGGGGAAGATGGGCCTGTTCGGCCTGCCGTTCCCGGAAGAGGTCGGCGGGATGGGCGGCGACTACTTCGCGCTCTGCATCGCGCTGGAGGAGATCGCCCGGGTCGACAGCTCGGTGGCGGTCACCCTGGAGGCGGCCGTCTCGCTGGGCGCGATGCCGATCTTCCGGTACGGCACGCCGGCCCAGAAGGAGCGCTGGCTGCCCGCCCTCACCAGTGGCGAGGCACTGGCCGGTTTCGGGCTCACCGAGCCCGGCTCGGGCTCGGACGCGGCCGGGACCACCACCCGCGCGGTCCTCGACGAGTCGACCGGCGAGTGGGTGATCAACGGGACCAAGGCCTTCATCACCAACTCCGGGACCGACATCACCAGCCTGGTCACGGTCATGGCGGCGACCGGGACGAACCCGGACGGCAGCCGTGAGCTGTCCACCATCATCGTCCCGTCCGGCACCCCCGGCTTCACCGTCGCCCCGCAGTACTCGAAGGTCGGCTGGTGCGCGTCGGACACCCACGAGCTGTCCTTCGACGACGTGCGGGTGCCCGCGGAGAACCTGCTCGGTCAGCGGGGCCGGGGCTTCGCCCAGTTCCTGCGGATCCTCGACGAGGGCCGGATCGCGATCGCCGCGCTCTCCGTCGGCCTGGCCCAGGGCTGTGTCGACGAGTCGGTGGCCTACGCCAAGCAGCGGGTCGCCTTCGGCCGTCCGATCGGCGACAACCAGGCTGTGCAGTTCCTGATCGCGGACATGGAGCTGCGCGCCCACCTGGCCCGCCTCGGCTACTACGACGCGGCCGCCCGGATGCTGGCCGGCGAGGACTTCAAGCGGTACGCGGCGATCGCCAAACTGAACGCCAGCAACGCGGCCATGGAGAACAGCCGGTACGCCACCCAGGTGCACGGCGGGTACGGCTTCATGAACGAGTCGGCGGTCGGCCGCTTCTACCGGGATGCCAAGATCCTGGAGATCGGCGAGGGCACCTCGGAGGTGCAGCGCATGCTGATCGCCCGCGGGCTCGGACTCTAGGGTCCATTACCGAGAGTCAGCTTACCGACAAACCGGCCTTTCGGGTTCGCGTTGATCGATCGCGGTGCCTAGTTTCGCAGCATGGCGTCCGATCAGGGCTTCGGTGCCCTGCTGCGCGAACTTCGGCGGCGTGCCGGCCTGACTCAGGAGGAGTTGGCGGTCCGCGCCGCCATCGGCGTGCGTACGGTCCGTGACCTCGAACGTGGCCGGGCCGCCCGGCCGCAGCGGACCACCGCCGACCTGCTGGCCCGCGCCCTGGGCCTGGCCGGCGCCGACCACGACGGTTTCCTGGCCGCGGCGCGGAGCCGGCCGGCCGGCACCCCGTTCCTGCGCTCCGCGCCGACCGACGACCTGATCGGCCGGGACACCGACATCGCCGAGCTGACCGCGAGCCTCGCCGACCCGGCCGGGCCGCGCGGAGTGACCCTGGTGGGGGCCGCCGGGGTGGGCAAGACGAGCCTGGCCGCGGTGGTCGCCCGGCGGCTGGCCGGGGCCTACCCGGGCGGGGTGGCCGGGGTCGCGGTGGCCGACGGGGTCACCGCCGCCGAGCTGACCGGCGGACTGCTCGCCGGCTTCGGGGTGAGCCGGCCGGAGGAACTCGCCGGGCCGGGAGCGGCCCGGGTGGCGGAGCCCGGCGGGGCCCCGGTGCTGCTGTTCGTCGACGCGCTCGACCGGGCGCCCAGCGTGGCCGCCGAGGTGCTGGCCGAACTGCTGGCGGAGGTGCCGCAGCTACGTTTCCTGGCCACCGGGCGGGCGGCGGCCGGACTCGACGGTGAACGGGTACGGACGGTGCTGCCGCTCGCCATGCCACCGGGTGGGTCGGTGACCGGCACGGTCGGCGAGCTGATGACGTACCCGGCAATCGGCCTCTTCCTGGAACGGCTGGGCCGGGTGCGGCGCAGCCACCTGGCACCGGACGAGCTCGTGCCGCTGGTGGCACTGGTCCGGCGGCTGGGCGGGGTGCCGCTGGCGATCGAGCTGGCCGCGGCGCGCGGCCGGGTGCTGACCGTCCCGGAGATCCTGGCGAGCTATGCCGAGGCTCCGGTCACCCACCCGGCCTCCGCCGAGCCCGGGGTGATCGCGTTGCCGGTGGTGGTGGGGGAGACGTATCGGCTGCTGGCGCCGGCGGAGCAACGGGCATTGCGGTTGCTGGCGACATTTCGCCAGCGGTGGTCACGCGAGTCGGCCGAGGCGCTGCTGACCACATCGGACAACCCGGGCGGGGAGGTCGTGCATCTGCTGGATCGCCTGGTGGCGCTGGGATTGCTCAACGTGAGCGGCGATCCGGGGGTGCGCTTCCGGCTGCCGTCCGCGGTCCGGGATTACGCCCTCGCGCGGGCCGCTGTCGAGGGTGAGCTGGCGGATGACCGATTCCGGCATGCCGGAGCGCCGGCCGGACGGCCGGCCGCCGAGGCGGACATGCCGTAGTCGGTGGATCTGCGGAATCTGGCATGACGGGCGAGGAAGCCCCGGGTGCGGCGTGCGCGATCGGTGCATGAGCGTGCCCCCCACGCCGCGCCGATCGCCGCTACGCCGCACCCGCACGCGGCGAGAACGAGAACTCCCCCGTAAGCCCCGTACGTCGCCTCGATCGCGCCGCATCCCCCTGGGCGCGGCCAACAGTAGCCGGGCGATGCGGGCAACCGAGCGGATTCGCCCGTTCTGCCGGTGGTTCTGCCGGTCTGGTCAGGCCTGCGTGACCGCTTCCGCACTCCCCGCTGTCGCGCTCGGGTTGACCGCGTCGCGGATCGTGCGTAGCGAGTCGAGCAGTCCGGTGAAATGCTCGGGCGGGAGAAGCCCGACATACCACCGCTGGACCAGTTCCAGATGTCCGGGAAGGACCTGGGCCAGGCGCTCCTGACCGGCGTCGGTGATCACCGCGTAGGAGCTGCGCCGGTCGCTGGGACAGGCCTCGCGGCGGACCAGGCCGTCGCGTTCCATCCGGTCGACGACGCGGGTGACGCCGCTGGTGGAGAGAGTGGTCTGGCCGGCGAGGTCGGTCATCCGCAGGCGGTTGCCGGGCGATCGGGCGAGGCGCATCAGCACCTCGAACTCGACGGTGGAGAGGCGGTGCTCCTCGAACTGTGCGGCGAGGCGGTTCATCAGACCCGTGTACGCCTCGGCCAGCAGGCCGACCGCGGTGAGACGGGGGTCGTCCAGATCGGTGTTCACGCCTTCCACGATAACAGGCACTTGACAGAGGGAATATTGCCAAGCATATAGTTGCTCCGTCAGACAAGCATCAGCTCGGACTTGTGGAAGAAGGACCAGTCATGACCGTCAGCACGCGCGAGTTCGAGGGTCTGCAGTTCCCCGCGGCCGGCACCTATGAGCTGGACGCGGCGCACAAGCGGGTCGGCTTCGTCGTGAAGCACCTCATGGTCAGCAAGGTGCGCGGCCAGTTCAGCGAGGCCAGCGCCACCATCGTGGTCGGGGAGAACCCGCTGGACTCCTCGGTCACCGCGACCATCAACACCGCCAGCGTCCAGACCGGCCAGGTCGACCGGGACAACCACCTGCGCACCGGCGACTTCTTCGAGGCCGAGAAGTACCCGACCATGGAGTTCCGGAGCACCGGCATCAAGTCGCACGCCGGCACCGAGTTCGTCCTCGACGGCGAGCTCACCATCAAGGGCGTGACCAAGCCGGTCGAGCTGGTCGTCGAGTTCGAGGGCGCCACCACCAGCCCGTACGGGCAGCACGTCTTCGGGTTCAGCGCGACCACCGAGATCGACCGCGACGACTGGGGGCTGAACTGGAACGTCGCCCTCGAGAGTGGCGGCTTCATGGTCAGCAAGAACGTCAAGATCGAGATTGAGGGCGAGGCAGTGCTGCAGGCCTGACCGTCGCACCGTCCACAGGCGAGGGCGTCATCCGGCAAAGTCCGGGTGGCGCCCTCAGCTGTCCGGGTTGATCCGCGCGATCGGCGGGTTGGCCGGGGGCGGGGTGATCGTGGAGCGGGGCTCCTTGCGGGTGGGGGTGCGCTTGGTGGCCTTGCTCGAGCGGGCGGCGGCGGCCAGCTCCGGATCGGCGAGGCCCGCGGTGAGGGGTTCGACCGGTTTAGGGGCAGTCTTTCCGGTCGGTTTGGCCGCAGACTTCGGTGCGGGTTTTTCGGCGGGCTGGGCCGTGGGCTTTTCGGCGGGCTTTTGGGTGGCCGGCGCGGCCGGCTCTTCGGCCGGGCGCTTCCTGCCGAAGGGCGACCAGCGTCCCCGCGGCGCGCTTTCCGGCACCGAAGGCGCGGCGGACGGCGCGATGGACGGCGCAGACGCCACAGACGGCGCAGCGGGAGCTACGGACCGCGTAGCGGAGGACGCGGACCGGGTGGCGGAAGATGCGGATCGGGTGGCGGAAGGCTCAGACGGTGCAGCGGAAACCGCCGAGGTCGCGGACGACGCGGACGACGCGGGTGCGGACGGCGCGGCGGGCAGGGCGGCCGCCGCGGGCCCACCCGTCGGCTCGGTCAGCGGCCCACTCGCCGCCGCCCGGCCCCGGCTCCGCCCCAGCGACACGGTCAGGGCGGACCCGGCGAGCCCGGCGAGAACCGCGTACGGCGCCATCAGATAGGCGGACTGCAACGGCCCCGCGGCCTGGGTCAGCAGCGGCGCCAGCGCCAGGAAGGCGACCGCGACCAGCAGCGGCCCGACCGCCCCGGAGGTCGCCGTGCCCAGCCCCAGCCGCCCGCGGCGGGCCGCCGGCCAGGCCGCGACCAGCCCGATGGCGAACGCCGCGGCCAGGGTGAGCAGGGCACTCGGCCAGTAGATCCCGCCGTACCGCACCGGCGTCTGATCCTCGGCGAACTGCCAGCTCGTCAGGTACGTCTCCAGGTTCCGGTTGGTACTGAGCTCGGCGGTGACCCCGGCGATGGCCAGCGCCCAGAGCCACGCCGCGGTGCCGACCAAGTTGGCCGCGACCGGCGCCGAGGAGACCGCCCAGAACGCCACGATCACTCCGGCGAGGAGCCCGATCAGGGAGTAGCTGACCGCCACCAGTTGCGGCGAATGGGTGAACAGCGGGGTCTGCGCCGCGGAGCGGGCGGGCAGCGCGACCAGGGCCACCGAGACCAGGGCGCCCAGTGCGGCGGCCGCGGCCAGCGCGATCCGCCACAGGGTGCGCCAGCGTCCGGCCCGGTCGGCGCGCAGCCGCCCGGCGATCACCGCGCCCAGCACGGTGGCGCTCGCGGTGATCCAGGTGGCCCAGCCCAGGCTGTTGAGCCAGGTGCTGTCGGTCGCGGTCGCGGTGGCCGGCCACTCGATCACGCCGAGCCCGTAGCCGAGACCCAGTTGCGCGGCGCCCGCGCCGGCGGCTATTCCGGCCGCCGCGGCGGCCTGTGCTGTCCAGCCCTTGTCGGCCATGCCGCGCACTGTACTGGCCTCCACCGATGTCCGCGAAATACCCTTGCTGGTCAGAGCATCCCCCCGGGTTACCCCGAGATTCGATACGTTGACGCTGCGATGAGATCGGGTGTACGCAGCGGAGGGAACGGTGATGGACGAGCGCCAGCCGGACTGGGATCCCGCGCCGCAGGACGATCTGTGGACCGGTCGCGCAGAGGTGCGCCCGTCCGCTTTCGATCAGAATTCGGACCGCTATGAGGTCGACGAGGAGGTCGAGGGCGAGCCGGCCGGCCACTGGTGGATGCCGATCGTGGTCGGCACCGTCGGTCTGCTCCTGCTTGCGCTGCTGGGGTACGGCATCTACGTGATCGCGCTGCACGCCCGGAAACCGGCTCCGACGACGACTGTGGCGCCGGCTGCGGTGACCACCGTGCCGGCCACGTCGGCCACCCCGACGACGGCGCCCACGACGACCGCGGTCTCCGTCCCGCCGACGCCGGTCGAGACGACGGTGGTGACCACCGAGCCGGCCACCACCGAGGTGGCGGTGCCGGCTCTGCGCGGGATGCCGCTGGCCGACGCGAAGATCGCTCTGCAGCGCAGCGGCCTGGGGTACCGGGTGATCGGCCGGCCCAGCGACGCGGAGCCGGGCACGGTGATCGACAGTGACCCGCCGGAGGGCCGGGTGGTCCCGCCGGACACGGCGATCACCCTCGTCGTCGCGGCCGGGCGAACGGGTGGCCCGGCCCCGACGACGCCGAACGGCGGCTAGCCCCTCAGCGGGGAGCCCGCGCCGGCCGGACGGGTGCCACGCTCGGGCGCGTGGCCGGCTGACGGCCGTTGCGGGCGCGCGGGTCGGGCGCCTTGCCGACCGGGCGTAACCCGTTGACCTGCACAAAGATTGAGCGGCGTTCCACGGCGTCGCCGGCCGAGTTGAGCTCGTAGCCGTCGAGCCAGACCCAACCCTCGTACGTCGGCCAGTCGTGTACCCGGATGACCCGGAAGAGCATCGGTGTTGCGAATTGGACGCTCGCCGCTTTCGTCACGTGGATGACATCACCGGACCGAGGAAGTAGCACGTCATCTCCTGCCCTGAGACTCGTTGCCGGATGGTTAGGGCCGGACCGGCCCTAGGTGGATGGACCTGTGACACAGATGCACCAGTCTGCCCGGCTCATGCACCTTTGCAACCCTTCGACAATGCCAACCATCGAAGGAGTTGCGGAACGTCACCATCGCCGATCCCGCCACCCAGGTATCGGGAGGGAGTCCACGAGGGACTCCCGGTGGCTCGGCACCCCGTATCGGACGTCGCTTTGGTGTGTTTGGTCAGACTTTGGCCACATCCCTCAAGAACGCTGAGGCATCCCTCAAGAACGTTAAGTGATGCAAGCCATACGGAAAGATTGCACCAAGGGTGTCGTCGATGCAAGTTGCACGTACCTCTTCCGTGATCCTGAGTGATCATGGCACATCGCTAAGTGATCACGAGACTTCCGCTGGTGAGCCTAATGTGCCGGGATTTCCGCACATGATCCACAATGCTTAGAACATTTCGGACATAAAACCTGAAACGCTGACAATCACTGTCTAAACTCGCCTGAGCAGGCAGGATCCATGCTGTCCGATGGGATTACCCCGAACGGAGAAGCCGCGTCCGTCCGTACCCACGGTCGTTACAGGATTCAGGACGGTCGCTGACGGTAATCGCGACCGGCACACCCCTGGACTTGAGGAGCCATCGTGGAACTTGAGGTCAAAGGACTCCGGGTCGACCTGAGCCGGGCGGAGTGGTTCAAGAGCACCCGAAGCGGTGCAGACAGCGACAACTGTGTCGAGGTGGCCTTCGTCGACGGCGCCATCGCGGTGCGCGACTCCAAGAACCAGTCCGGTCCGGCGTTGATCTTCACGTCGGCCGAGTGGGACGCGTTCGTGCACGGCGCCAAAGACGGCGAATTCGATCTCTGAGTCCGCTTTCGGCCAGCCCGCTGACCTGCACCAACGGGCTGGCCGGGGGTATTTGCCCGAATTGTGGCGTCGCTGAGCGCGGCGCGCCTCGTTGAATGTTCCAAGCGCGGACCGGACCGCGCTGAGGCCGGATTTCAACGAGGCAAGGCAGACAGATGACGATTGGTTCGGAGAACCTCAGCAACGGTTCGTCGACGGCGCAGGACCGTTTCAGCGGAGGCGTGAGCGCCTACCGGCAGGGCCGCCGCGAAGCCCTGCACGCCGACCTCGGCGACGGGGAACTCCTGTCCCGCGGCAGCTCAGGTCTGCCGACCCGGTCACCCGGCCACTCCCGCAGCATCGATTCACGCAGCCTGGAGCCGGCGAGCGCCCTGGACCGCGCGGCCAAACTGCCCTCGCTGGACCTGCACGGCCTGACCGAGCCGGTCTTCTCGGCCAGCTGGAGCGACGGCACGAACACGTCGATGGCCGACCACCCGCTGCTCCGCGGCCTGCTGCTGGAACTCCCGGCACGCGGCACGCTGCCGCCGTCCGACTGGCTGGACCGTTGGTTCGAGGCCGCGCGCTCCATCCTGGAACTGCTCTACGTCCAGGAGGCCAAGAAACAGGCCCACTGACGGAGCCGGAGCCCGGACGTTCGTGAGACCAATCTCAAGGTCAACTTCAAGATCTTGATGTCGTGCGTCCGCGCTGATAACCAATCGCCGCTTCCGCCGGGGCCGGGTCCCGATGATCAGGCCGCTGGCGCGTCCCGAACGATCATCGCGACCCTTCATTGCCCGTGGGTGGTCACCGAAACCCGGCATCCACGCTTGCGCCGCGCCCGCCGCAGTGCCGCGGCTCGATCGGGTGGTGACCGCCAGGATGCACCGACGGCGAGGGCCGGCCGTGCTCGTCACGGCCGGCCCTCGCCGTCCAGTGGTCAGTGGGTGGTGGCTCGGGCGCGCTGGCGGACGCGGTCCAAGGGAGCCAGGACCAGCGGGGCCAGGCGGCTGTGCCGGATCGCGGCCCGGATGCCGATGACGGTGACCAGCACGGCGACGACCGTGATGGCCAGGCCGGCGACGCCCGGGATCCCGGTGGTGGCCGGGACCTCGTCGGCCGACGGGGTGAGCAGGCCGGCGGCCAGCGGCAGGGCGACGATCGCGGCCAGCCCGGTGGCCTGCAGGGGCGCGGCGATCAGAGGGTGTGCCGCGGCGGCCCGCAGCGCGGGCGGCACCGGGGCCTGCGGGGCGGTGGCGAAGGCGCCCGCGCCCCGGCGCACCCAGCTCAGTTTGCGGAGACCGGCGGTCAGCACGACCACGGCCGGCACGGCCGGGAGCAGGGCCGCGACGGGCGCCGACGAGGCGCCCGGCAGCAGGGCGGTGGCCACCGGCACCGCGACGAACAACGCCGCCCCCGCACCGGCCAGGACGGTCAGCAACCCGGCCCGGCGGCGCATCGAATGCGCGGTGCTGGCCGCCGCGAGGCCGTCGGCGAGCAGTCCGGCGGTCAGCCAGACGGCGGCGAGGGCCCCGATCAGAGTCACGTCCACAGCGGTGTTCACATCGACAGCGTTCACCCGCGGCGCCCGTGAGGGAACCGGGAAAGCCCCCAGCCGCCACCCGTAGGGGTTTCCGTCCGATCAGGACCGGCAGGGGAAACGCCGCCCGGGGGCGGTCACGCTGAGAATCAGAATCGTTACCGAGATGACTCCGGCGCCGGTTCTCGAGTGGGTGAAGGGGTGCCCAGCGCAAAAAGAGATCATCCGCACCCGGCGGCACGGATGATCAGAAACAGCCCGGACCGGGGTCAGACGGCGAAGCCGTGGACCTGCTCACCGGTCGGCTGGGCCGGGATGGCCTTCCACACGCCGGTCTTCTGCGCGGCCAGCCGGCTCAGGTAGGCCGGGTTCAGCAGCACATACCGCTTCCACAGCCGCTTCGGCTCCAGGCCGAGGCGCCACAGCCACTCCAGCGCGTACTTCTGCATCCACGCGGGCGGGTTCTTCAGCAGGCCGGCGTGGTAGTCGAAGGCGGCGCCGACGGCCAGCAGCGGCATGTCCAGCAGCGGCCGCATCGCGTAGGTGAACACCTCCTGCCGCGGGCAGCCGAGGCCGACCAGCACGATCCGGGCGCCGGACGCCTTGATCCGCTCGGCGATCTCCACCTCTTCACCGGGCTGGGCACCCCGGAACTTGGACGCCTCCACCCCGGCGATCTTCAGCGCCGGGAACATCTCCAGCAGCGCCGGCACCAGACGGTCCAGGGTCGGCTGGGTGGAGCCGTACAGATAGATCGGCAGGCCCTCGGCCGCGGCCTGCTCGACCACCCGCAGGGTCAGGGTGGGCCCGTACACCCGGTCGGTCAGCCCGGCGCCGTGCAGCAGGTTCAGCGCCCAGCGCACCGGCTGCCCGTCCGGGGTCACCAGATCGAACGAGTTGAGCCGCGCCTCGTGGGCCGGATCCTGCACCCCGGTCATCACGCCGTGCACGGCCAGCGCGGTCACCGCGTACGGCCGGCCCTCCCGCGCCGCCGAGATGATCCGCTCGGTCGCCGACGCGTAGTCGGTGGCATCCACGAGCACTCCGAGCACGTTGCGCTTCCCCTGGTTGACCCCAGCAGGCACAGCGACCACGTCACACCCCAACGGTCGAACGGACTTGGAATTCGGACAGGCGCGCGAGCATATCGCTTCACCCGATCGGGAAGGTGAGAGCCACGGGAGCACCACACCGTACCCAGGCCCGAGGTCTCCCGGACGTGGCGAAGCCCGAAGGGCGGGCCCGTGCCGACCACGAACGGAGAGTGACATGCCGCACTTCCGCCCCGACCGGATCGGAGGGCAGAAATGACGAGGGCGACCGCGGTGCCGCTTTCGCGGACCAGGGTCGCCCATTCGCACTCGTGGGGATGGGGGGAGTTGAACCCCCACGTCCTTTCGGACACACGGACCTGAACCGTGCGCGTCTGCCATTCCGCCACATCCCCATGTGACTTGGTCGTCGAGATCCTATAACCGACCTCGCCGACCCGTGAAACCGGCCCCCGAGGGCCTGTTTCGGGTTACTACCTGCAACAGACTACGCTGTCGCGAGTAGTTGTCGAGGACAGTAACAACCCAGTTGAAGTTGATATCGCCCCGCGACGGAGGAAACACTAGCACGGCGTCGAGGGGCGTCATACGAGGGTCAGAAGTGCCGGCTGCTCTTGGGCTGAGGATGCGCAAGCGGCGGCCGGATACCATCATGTCCTCGGAACCCGAGGAGGAGCCGGTGAGCGTGCTGCAGCGCTTTGAGAAGCGATTGGAAGGCCTGGTCGAGGGGGCCTTCGCCAAGGTGTTCAAGGGTGTCGTGCACCCTGTGGAGATCCTGAATGCCATGCAGCGGGAGGCCGAGGCGCACAAAGCGATCCTCGCCGGTGGCCGCACCCTGGTGCCCAACCGCTACGTGATCGACCTTTCGCCGTACGACCACAGTCGCCTGGCGCCGTACGCGGCCGCCCTGGCGCAGGAGCTGGCCCAGTCGCAGGCCGAGTTCATCGGCGAGCAGGCCTGGACGGTCTACGGCGACGTGATCGTCGAGATCGAGCGTGGCGACGGCCTGGACACCGGGATGTTCCGGGTGACCGCGGAGGTCTACACCGGTGGCGAGGTCGCCCCGGTGCAGCAGCCGGCCTACGACGCCGGTCCGCAGTACTCGCCGTACGACCAGCAGCACGGTGGCGGTTACCCGCCGCACGGCGGTGGTGCTCACGGCGGCCCGCGCAGCGTCGGCCTGGTCTCCGGTGACGGCCGGACCTACCCGCTGCAGATGGGCTCGACCGTGATCGGTCGCGGCGACCAGGCGAACCTGCGCCTGCCGGATGTCGGTATCTCGCGCCGCCACGCGCGGCTGGACTACGACGGCAACCAGGTGGTGCTGACCGACCTCGGCTCGACCAACGGCACGATGGTGAACGGGCAGCGGGTCTCCGCCGTGGCGCTGAACCCGGGCGACATGATCCAGCTCGGCACCACCACGCTGACCTTCCGAGTGGACGGCTAGCGGCCTTGCCCGAATTCGTCCTCACCGTCGCCCGGTTCGGCTTCCTGATCCTGCTGTGGATCTTCGTGTTCACGGTGGTCGGGGTGATCCGGCGGGATCTCTTCGCGGGCGCCCGGTCGAAGAGCATCGTCGCCAGCCCCCGGGGGGTGGGTGGCGTGGTGCTCCCCGGTCGGCCGGCGAAGGTGAAGCGCGGTAAGGCGGCTCGGCAGCTGGTGGTGACCGCCGGTCAGCTGGCCGGCACCCGGATCACGCTCGGCGAGGCGCCGATCACGATCGGTCGTGCCGAGGATTCCACCCTGGTCATCACCGACGACTTCGCGTCGGCCCGGCACGCCCGGCTGGTGCCGCGGGACGGGCAGTGGTTCGTCGAGGACCTCGGCTCGACCAACGGCACCTACCTCGATCGCGGTAAGGTCTCCGGACCCACCCCCGTCCCCCTCGGCGTTCCGATCCGGATCGGACGCACTTCTCTTGAGTTACGGCCATGACCCTGACCCTGCGCTATGCCGCTCAGAGCGACCGCGGTCTGATCCGAGACCTGAACCAGGACTCCGTCTACGCCGGGCCGCGGCTGCTTGCTGTCGCGGACGGCATGGGCGGCATGGCCGCCGGTGACGTCGCCTCCAACATCGTCATCGCCGCGATGGCGCCGCTCGACGACGACGTCCCCGGGGACGCGCTGGTCGACGCCCTGCGGCACGCCGTCGGGACGGCGAATCAGCAGCTGCGGGACACCGTCGACGCCAACCCGCAGATGGAGGGGATGGGCACCACGCTGACCGCGGTGCTCTTCACCGGCAGCAAGTTCGGCATGGTGCACATCGGTGACTCCCGCGCCTACCTGCTCCGCAAGGGCGAGTTCGCGCAGATCACCAAGGACGACACGTACGTCCAGATGCTGGTCGACGAGGGCCGGGTCAGCCCGGAGGAGGCGAGCAGCCATCCGCAGCGGTCGCTGCTCACCCGGGCGCTGGACGGCCGGGACATCGACCCCGAGTACTCCGTGCGCCAGGTGCTCAAGGGCGACCGCTACCTGATCTGCAGCGACGGCCTGTCCGGCGTGGTCAGCGCCGAGACGATCGGCCAGACGATGCGGGAGATCGCCGACCCGAAGGCCTGCGTCGAGCGGCTCGTGCAGCTCGCGCTGCGCGGCGGCGGGCCGGACAACATCTCCGTGGTGATCGCCGACGCGACCGACGCGGACATCGTCGAGCAGGCGCCGATCGTCGGTGGTGCGGCCTCCCTCGACCGGGGCAACACGACGGTGGCCGACAGCTCCACCCCGGCGTCCCGGGCGGCCGCGCTCAAGCAGGCACCGCCGCGCCCGGCCCAGCCGGAGCCGGACGCCTTCGACCGCGACGCCGAGCCCGCCGGTCACCCGGTGCGGACCGGCCTGCTGGTCCTGCTGGTGCTCGCGGTGCTGGGCGGCGGCCTCTGGGCCGGCTGGCGGTACACCCAGGATCAGTATTACGTCGGCGCGACCGACGACGGCCAACTCGCCATCTTCCGCGGCGTCCCCGGGCAGATCGCCGGGCTCGACCTGTCGACGGTGAGCGAGGCCAGCACGGTCCGCCTGGACGAGCTGACCACGGTCGCCCAGGATCGGGTCAAGCAGGGCATCCACGCCGGCAGCAAGGTCGACGCGCGGAGCATGCTGACCGAGCTGACCAGCGACGAGCCGTCCAATCCGAACCTGAAGCCGGTCTGCTCGGTGGCCACCGCAACCCCGGCCGCCTCCACCCCGGCCGGCGCCAAGCCGGCCGTGACGAAGCCGGCGGGGGCGAAGCCGTCCGCTTCCGGCGCGGTGCGCCCGGCCGCGACCACGGCGTCGTCCGCTCCGGCGATCGCGCCGAGCGTTCAACCGTCCGAGAGCGCGTCCACCGCGCCGGTCGACACGACCGGCTGCCGGACCGCCGACTGAGCACGGCCTACAACGTCTGGGGATTTTCTTGACCGCGCCCGCCGTACCGGCTCCTTCGCCCTCGTCCACGGGTGAGCTGTCGCGTATCCCGGGATTGAAGACCCGCCGTAACGCCGAGCTGGGCCTGCTGGCCTTCGCCATGCTGCTGGTCGCGACGTTCGCGGCCACCGTCGAGGCGAACCAGTTCGACAAGCTCAGCGGTACGTTCTGGGTGCCGCCGGCCCTGCTGAGCCTGCTGTTCCTGGGGCTGCACGTGGTGGTGCGGTTCGTCGCGCCGTACGCCGACCCGGTGCTGATCCCGGCGGTCGCGCTGATCAACGGGATCGGGGTGGCGTTCCTGCGCCGTCTCGACCTGGCCCGGGCGATCGCCAACAAGGACCCGATCCCGGGGGTGTTCGCCGGCACCGGCGGACGCCAGCTGGCCTGGACATTGGCGTCGCTGATCCTGGCCGCGGTGCTGCTGCTGGTGGTGCGTGACCACAAGGTGGTCTCCCGGTACGCGTACACGCTGGGCCTGGCCGGCATCGTGCTGGTGATGATCCCGGCCGTGCTGCCCGGCAGCCTCTCCGAGGTGAACGGCGCCAAGCTGTGGATCAAGTTCGGCGCGTTCTCGATCCAGCCCGGTGAGTTCGCCAAGCTGGCGCTGGTCTCCTTCTTCGCGTACTACCTGGTCCGCAAGCGTGAGGTGCTCTCGCTGGCCAGCCACCGCTTCCTCGGCCTGGACTTCCCGCGCGGCCGGGACCTGGGCCCGGTGCTCACCGTGTGGCTGCTCAGCCTCCTGGTCCTCGTCTTCGAGAAGGACCTGGGCACCGCCCTGATGTACTTCGGCCTGTTCGTGGTCACCCTGTACGTCGCCACCGAGCGGTCCAGCTGGTTGATCATCGGCCTGCTGCTGTTCTTCGGTGGCGTCTACGTGGCCTACCTGCTGGGCGCCGCGATCGGCGGTCCGTTCGCCAACTTCTACGACCGTGCCCAGGTCTGGCTGGACCCGTTCGCGACCGCCAACTACGAGCGGGTGGGCGGCAGTTACCAGCTCGTCCAGGGCCTGCTCGGGCTGGGCACCGGCGGGCTGTTCGGCTCCGGGCCGGGCGGCGGCTCACCGGGCTTCATCCCCGAGGTCCGCACCGACTTCATCTTCGCCGGCCTGGGTGAGGAGATCGGCCTGTTCGGCCTCTCCGCCCTGCTGGTGGCATACCTGCTGATCGTCGAGCGGGGGCTGCGCGCCGCGCTGACCGTGCGCGACTCGTTCGGCAAGCTGGTCGCCGGCGGCCTGGCCTTTACGCTCGGCCTGCAGATCTTCGTGATCCTCGGCGGTATCACCGGGCTGATCCCGCTGACCGGTCAGACCACCCCGTTCCTGTCCGCCGGTGGCTCCTCGCTGATGGCGAACTGGCTGCTGGTGGCGATGCTGTTGCGGATCTCGAACGCGGCCCGCGGCCCGGCCGCCGGCGGCGGACAGGACCGCCCCACCGGACCGAAGAAGGCCCCCACCCAACTGCACGGCGCCATGACGGAGGTGATCAAGCCGTGAACGCCCCCCTCCGCCGTGCCGGCGTGGTCGTCCTCGTGCTGTTCGGACTGATTTTCGCGAACCTGAACTGGGTGCAGGCCTACAAGGCCGACGACTACCGCACGGCCGCCCGCAACCCGCGGGTCACCGTGGCCGAATATGAGCGCCCCCGCGGCGGCATCGAGGCCGACGGCACCCCGCTCGCCGAGAACAAGGCGACCGACGACACCCTGAAGTACCTGCGCGTCTATCCGAAGAAGGAGATCTACGCGCCGGTCCTCGGCTACAAGCCGGTCAACCTGGGCGCCACCGGGATCGAGGAGAGCGAGAACGACTTCCTCTCCGGGGAGAGCGACAAGCTCTTCGCCGACCGGCTCAGCGACATGTTCACCGGTGAGGAGACCGGCGGCGGCAACGTGTTGCTGTCGCTGAAGACCAAGGCCCAAGAGGTCGCCTGGAAGCAGATGACCGAGAACCAGCGCGGCGCCAAGCGGGGCGCGGCGGTGGCCATCGACCCGCGCACCGGCGCGATCCAGGCGCTCGTCTCGATGCCCAGCTACGACCCGAACCTGCTGGCCACGCACGACAAGAACGCGGCGGCCAAGGCGTACAAGGAGCTGAACGCGACCAAGGATCAGCCGATGCTGAACCGGGCGCTGTCGCAGACCCTGCCGCCCGGCTCCACGTTCAAGGTGATCGTCTCGGCGGCGGCCCTGCAGAACGGGTACGACGTCGACAGCCAGATCCCGGCCGGCAGCGTGTACGAGGAGAGCGGTGCGGTGATCCGCAACGCCGAGGACGAGGTCTGCCCCGGCAGCTCGATCTCGCTCAAGGAGGCGCTGACCGAGAGCTGCAACACCGGGTACGCCAAGCTCGGCGTGAAGCTCGGCGCGGACAAGGTCAAGGCCGAGGCGAAGGCGTTCGGTTTCGAGGACGAGTCGCTCAAGGTCGGTGACCTGGAGAGCGGCGACGGCCTGCCGGTGGCGGCGAGCCACACCGGCGCGATCGCGAACCCGGACGGCACCACCGACAAGGGTGCGCTGGCCCAGTCCTCGATCGGGCAGCGCGACGTGCGGATGACGCCGCTACAGGGTGCGCTGATCGCCGCCACGGTGGCCAACGGCGGCGAGCAGATGCGGCCGTACCTGGTGCAGAAGCTGGTCAGCCAGGACCGGCGGACGATCTACACGGTCTCCCCGAAGAAGCGCAGCAACCCGATCGACGGCGAGGTCGCCTCGAAGCTCAAGGAAATGATGGTCAGTGTCGTCGAGAACGGCACCGGCAAGAAGGCGAAGATCGACGGTTTCACCGTCGGCGGCAAGACCGGCACCGCGCAGAACGCGGAGGGCGCCAACCCGCACGGCTGGTTCATCGGCTTCGCGTTCAACGACAAGGGCGAGGCGGTGTCCGCCGTCTGCGTCATGCTGGAGAACGTCTCCGGCGGTCACGCCAGCGCCGAAGCTGCCCGGATCGCAGGCCTGATCATGAAGGCCGCGGCCGGCGGGGGAGGGAACTGACATGATCCGCCCGGGGGTCACGCTCGGTGGGCGCTACCGCTTGGAGGAGCGGATCGCCGGCGGCGGTATGGGTGACGTGTGGCGCGGCACGGACGACGTGCTGGGCCGGACGGTCGCCGTCAAGATCTTGCTGCCCGCGCTGCTCGACGAGCCCGGCTTCGCCGAGCGGTTCCGCGGCGAGGCGCGCACCATGGCGACGATCAACCACCCCGGTGTGGTCGACGTCTACGACTACGGCAGCGATCAGCAACTCGCGTTCCTGGTGATGGAGTACGTCGAGGGTGACGCGCTGTCGCGCACGTTGAGCCGGGTCGGCCGGCTCACCCCGGCCCGGACCATGGCCCTGGTCGCGCAGGCTGCCGACGCACTGCAGGCCGCGCATGCGAACGGCATCGTGCACCGCGACGTGAAGCCCGGCAACCTGCTGGTCCGGCCGAACGGCACGCTGGTCCTGACCGACTTCGGGATCGCCCGGTCCGCCCTGGTCGGGCAGCTCACGGTGGCCGGCGCGGTGCTCGGCACGGCGTCGTACATCTCGCCGGAGCAGGCTGCCGGCGACGTGGCCACCCCGGCCTCCGATGTGTATGCCCTCGGTGTGGTCGCCTACCAGTGCCTGTCCGGGCACCGCCCGTTCGACGGCGCCACCCCGATCGAGATCGCGATGAAGCATGTCCGGGAGACGCCGCGCCCGCTGCCCGGCGACATCCCGCCGGCGGTCCGCGCCATCGTGGAGCGGGCGCTCTCCAAGGACCCGGCCGCCCGCTGGCCCAGCGCCGCGGCGATGGCCGCGGTCGCCCGGCAGGCCGCCGCCTCCCTGACCACCACCGTGCAGCCGCCGATGAACCACCACCAGCCGGTGCGGGCCACCTCGTCCGGTCCGGCGCCGCAGGCCCGGGCCTCGGTGCCGCGGCCCATCTCGGGTGCCCGGGGCGCCGCATCGGTGCCGTCCTCGGTGCCGCCGGTCCAGTCGGTGCCGCCGGTGCCGTCCGTGCCCCCGGTACAGTCCGCGCCGCCGGTACCGACGCCGATGCCGCCGCACTACCGTCCGCCGTCCGGTCCGCCGGTCAGCAACTACCCGCAGCAGCCGATGCGGATGACCAAGCCCGAGGGCGCCTTCGGCCGTCAGGTGCTGATCGTGCTCGCCGTCGTCCTGGCGCTTCTCGTCCTGCTGTGTGCCGGGGTCATCTCGTTCCTGTATCGACATGGCATCAGCGCAGCCGCCGCCGAAAACGCGCTGGGTGATCGCAGCAGCTCGGCGGCTATCCTCCGCATGGGCGTGGCCGACGACCGGGTGTCAACGGCGTCGTACCGTCTAATGAAGGCCGGCCCCCAGCTCGGCCTGATCCGACCGAACGAAGGACGACAGACGCTATGACGGCGCAGGCCCGACTGCTCGGTGGCAGGTATCAGGTCGGCGAGCTGCTCGGCTATGGCGGCATGGCGGAGGTGCACCGGGGACGCGACCTCCGCCTCGGCCGGGACGTTGCGATCAAGATGTTGCGCACCGACCTGGCCCGGGACGCCACTTTCCAGGAGCGGTTCCGGCGCGAGGCGCAGAATTCCGCGGCCCTGAATCACCCGGCCATCGTGGCCGTCTACGACACCGGCGAGGAGATTTCCGCCACCGGTGAGAAGCTTCCGTTCATCGTCATGGAGTTCGTCAACGGACGCACTCTGAAAGAGGTCCTCGCCCAGGAGCAGCGGCTGCAGCCGCGCCGGGCGCTGGAAATCATCGCCGACATCTGCGCCGCCCTGGAGTTCAGCCACCGGCACGGCATCATCCACCGGGACATCAAGCCGGGCAACGTGATGATCACGCAGAACGGCCAGGTCAAGGTCATGGACTTCGGCATCGCCCGGGCCCTGGCCAGCGGCGCCACCACGATGACCCAGACCAGCGCGGTGATCGGCACGGCCCAGTACCTGTCGCCCGAGCAGGCCCGCGGCGAGGCGGTCGATGCCCGCTCCGATGTGTACGCGGCCGGCTGCGTCCTGTTCGAGCTCCTCGTCGGGCACCCGCCGTTCGTCGGCGACAGCCCGGTCAGCGTGGCCTACCAGCACGTCCGTGAGGACCCGCGGGCACCCAGCTCGATCAGCCGCGACATCCCGCCGGACGTCGACGCGATCGTGCTGAAAGCCCTGGCGAAAAACCCGCTGAACCGGTACCAGAGCGCCCAGGAGATGCGCGCCGACGCGCTGCGCGCGGTCTCCGGCCGCCCGGTCATGGCCACCCCGGTGATGAACCAGGCCGAGACGGTCGCCCTGAACAACGGTCCCCGCCAGTGGCAGCCGCAGGCCGCCACCACCATGCAGCGGCCGATGCCGGCCGCGGTGGCCGGCGGCCGTCCGGCCGACAACAGGCAGTCCTGGGTGTGGGCCGCGCTGGCCGGCCTGGGCGTGCTCGTGGTGATCGTGCTCGGCGTCGCGCTGGCGCTGAACAAGACCGACAAGGGCGGCGATCAGAAACCGGCCGCGCAGGCGCAGGTGCCCGACCTCAAGGGGCTGACGGCGGGCCAGGCCCAGCAGAAACTGAGCCAGCTCGGGTTCACCAACGTCACCGCCGGTGATCCGAAAGAGGACAAGGACTGCAAGGGCGAGGTGAGCGACCAGACCCCGCCCAAGGGGAACACGGTGCCGGTCACCACCCAGGTCACCTACACCATCTGCAACCCGCCGAAGTCGGTGCAGGTGCCGACCGGTCTGGTCGGCGGCACCAAGTCCTCGGCCGAGCAGGCCCTGCGGAACGTCGGCCTGGTGCCGAAGTTCAAGCCCGTCGACAGCACCTCGCCGAAGGATCAGGTCGTCAACGTCGACCAGCAGGGTGATTCGGTCCCGCCGGGCACCGAGATCGTCGTGAGCATCTCGAACAACGAGCTCATCCTGGTGCCGGACGTGGTCGGCCGCAGCCAGGACGCGGCCATGGCGCTGCTGCAGAACGCCGGCCTGAACGTCACCGTGGAAACCGTGAACACCGGCGGTGACCCGGGCAAGGTGATCAGCCAGAGCCGGAAGCCGAAGAGCAAGGCGAAGGCGGGCGATCCCATCTCGATCACCGTCGTCAGCACCGACACCCCGCCGAGCGGAGACCCGTCACCCGACCCGACGGACACCTCCGGCACCGGTGGCGGCATCGGGACCAACGAGTAGGTCAGACAGACAGAAGGAGCCGGCGGATGCCGGCTCCTTCTGTCGTTGAATGATCAGGCGGTGGCGAACGCCGACCGCCGCCGCGTCTCCACCTCGGCGGCCAGTTCCGGGGCCCGCTCCAGCGCCTCCGGCAGACCGCAGGCGGCCAGCCAGTTCGCCAGCATGGTGTGGCCGCCCTCGGTGAGCACCGACTCCGGATGGAACTGCACGCCCTCGATCGGCAGCGTGCGGTGCCGCATCGCCATCACCACACCCGAATCGGTGCGCCCGGTCACCTCGATCTCGTCCGGCAACGTCTCCGGCAGCACGGCCAGCGAGTGGTACCGGGTCGCGGTGAACGGGTCGGGCAGCCCGGCCAGCACACCCACACCGCGGTGGTGCACCAGCGACGTCTTGCCGTGCAGCAGCTCCGGCGCGCGGGTCACGGTCGCGCCGAACGCCGCCCCGATCGCCTGATGACCCAGGCAGACCCCGAAGAGCGGGATCTTTCCGGCGTACGACCGGATCACGTCCAGCATGATCCCGGCGCGGGTCGGCTCACCCGGGCCCGGCGACAGCAGGATGCCGGCCGCGCCGAGCCGCCCCGCATCCTCGACGGTGATCTCGTCGTTGCGGCGCACCTCGCACTCGGCGCCGAGCTGGCCCAGATACTGCACCAGGTTGAAGACGAACGAGTCGTAGTTGTCGATCACCAGAATGCGGACGTCAGTCACCGGCGAGGCCTCCGGGGTCGGGGTGGTTGGAGGACGTGCTGTACGGGATCACGTCGGGGGCGGACGCGTCCGGGTCGGCCGACGGGCCCGGCACCTGGTCGGGGGTGACCGAGTTCGGGTCGATCTGCGAGGTGTCGCCGACCTGCACGTCGTCGAAGGGCAACAGCGGCACGGCTTTCGGGAAGATCACATTCCAGAGCAGCCAGCCGACCGTGCCGAGCAGCACGACCGACATGGCCAGCTTGCTCCACAGCTGTCCCGGGAGCTTGCGCCAGATCCAGGCGTACATCCGTCAGGCCTTCGTCTTCATCTCGGCCGGCATGCCGGCGTCCGGCTTGGTCTGGTCCCGCGGCACCGACTTGACCAGCTCGGCGTGCACGATCAGCCGCTGGTAGTTGTTGAACTTCGGGTTGCACGTGGTCAGCGTGAGCAGCCGCTTCGTCGGGGCGACACCGGGCTCGTTCGGCACCGGGTCGACCACCTCGACCTGGTTCGGCTTCACGACCTGCTGGCCGTACACCTGGTAGACGTACCAGGAGTCGCGGGTCTCGACGCCGATCACGTCGCCGGGCTGCAACTCGTCGATCCGCCAGAAGATCTTCTTGATCCGGTGGCCGGCCACCGAGAAGTTGCCGACCTGGCCGGGCAGCGCGGTCTCCGGGTAGTGACCCGGGGCGTACTTGATGTCCTGCGCCCGGACCCCGTTGACGACCACCCACTCCTTGTCGAGCTTCGGGATGTAGAGACGGCCGACCAGGTTGTCACCGGGAGCGGCCGGGCCCTTCACCGCATTGCTCGGCGAGACGGTCGGGTCGTTCCACGACTGGTCCAGCTCCTGCGCGAGATGATCCTGCTCGTCCTGCACCGCGGCCGAGTTGCCGAACACCTCGTAGCCGGCGAACAGCAGCACGATCAGACCGAAAGTGATCATCAGCTCGCCGGCGCCGCGGATGCCCGTCCGCAGCCGGGAGGCCGCGGTCGGGCGGGTCAGCTCGGAGTAGACGCTCTTGTAGCCCTCGTCGGTCTGCTCCGGACGCAGCTTGACCACCTTCTCGCCGCGCTTCGGAGGCTCCTCCAGGGTGGGCTCCAGCGGCTCGTCGGCCGGAGCCTTCGGGGTGGCCGCCACCGAGGCGGCGCCCAGCGCGACCTCCGGACCGGCGGCGTCCCGGGCGGCGGCGGCCGCCTTGCCGGGCGGCAGCGCGGTCAGCTTGCCGGGCAGCGGGGTGTCCGGCGACAGGGTGGGCAGGATGCCGGTGGGCGCGTCGATGGTCCGGATGATCTGCGTCTCGGACGGGTTGGGGTTGACCGGCGGGGCGATCTCGGTGGGCTCGTTGCTCATCCAGCGGGTGTTCGGTGAGCCCATCTGCGGCGGAGAGGCGGCCGGCACCGGTGCGGTGGGGGCACTCACCGCGGCCGGCGGGGCGGCCGGAGGGCCGGAGGGGGCCGCGGGGGGAAGCGTCGGGGCCTGGGGTGCCCACGGGGTGGCCGACGGGGTCGCGGGCGCCTGAGTGGCATCCCAGGGGGTTTCCGGGGCCTGGTGGGCAGCCGGCCAGCTGGTTGTCGTGGACGCGGCGGCGGGGCCGGTCTCGATCCGCCCGGTGGCCTCCGGATCCCAGGAGGCGGCCACCCGGGCCGCCGCGGCCGGAGCGCCGACAGTCGGGACCGGGGCCGGGATCGCCGGGTTTCCGGCGGCCGGGACGGCCGGGTCCGCGTCGCGGCGGCCGGGCACCGGGGCGGTCTGGCGGGTGGGCTCGGCATCCCAGCCGGCGCTCGCGGTCGACTCGGCCGCCGGTGTCCAGGCCGGGCCGGACGGCTTGCCGGTGTCGGCCGTCCACCCGGGCACGGAGGCCGAGCCGCCGACCGGGCTGCCGGGTGCGACGGAAGCGGGACTGCCGAACGCGGGAGCCGGGCTGCCGAACGCGGGAGCCGGGCTGCCGGGCGTGGCCGATCCGTAGGCCGGGCTGCTCGGGGCCGGGGAACCGGAGACAGGGCCGCCCGGAGTGCCGGTTCCGTGCCCCGGGGAACCGGAGACAGGGCCGCCCGGAGTGCCGGGTCCGTGCCCCGGGGCAGCTGATCCGTGAGCCGGGCTGCCGGAGGTGGCCGATCCGTGCACACGGCTGCCGGAGGTCGGTCCGTAGGCCGGGCTGCCGGGCGTGGCCGGGCCGGTCGGCGCGGGGCCGCCCGGCGCCGGCTCGTAGGGGCGGGCAGCCGAAGCGGCACCGGTCACCGGCGCGGTCTGCCGGGTCGGCTCGGCGCTCCAGCCGGGAACCCCGGCCGCCGGCGTGGCGACCGTGGGCGCGGCGAACGACGGCGCGGCCGCCGGAGTCACGACGGATGCCGAAGCCGCGACGGATGCCGACCCGGTCGTCGGCGGCGCGGCGAAGGAGGGACCGACCGCCGTCGGCGCGGCGAAGGACGGTGCGGGCGCGACCGGTGCCGGCGGCGTCCCGGCCGGCTCCGCGGTGCGCGCGATGGGCACCGCGCCGGCGCCGGCGGTGGGCACCGTACCGGCTCCGGTCAGTCGCTGGGTGTCGGCGATCGCCGGGTCCGCGCCGCCGCGTACGCCAAGCGTGTCGTGGCCTTGATCGTCGGTTTCCGGCGTGGCCAGGAAGGCGAACGCCTCCGGCGCCGGCTGCGGCGCCATCGCCCGCCGCCGGGCCGCGGCCGCCGCCGCGCTGACCTCGTCGAGCGCGACGTCGCGCCCGGTCGTGGTCGCGCCGGCATCGGTGCGCGGCGTCTGGGTCGCCTCGGCGTGCGAGGTGCTCCGCGCCGGGATCTGCGCCGCCGCGATCCGCTGCCGAGCCGCGGCGTCGGCTTTGAGAATCGCGGTGTCCGATGCGGCCGGGTTGCGTGCCGATCGGGCCGGGCTCGGGCTGACGTTGGCGCCGAGGCCGACCGGTGGGGTCAGCGGGCCGCCGGGCACCCCGTCGGGCGACGCGTCGCTCAGGCGCGGGATGTATGCGGTCTGTGCCTCGGCGTCGGGTGCGCGGTGGCGTCCGCGTCCGGCCGGGGCGGCTGGCTGCTCAGCGGGCGGGGTCGTCACTGGGCCGCCTGCGCGGATCGGAGGTCGGTCGACCCGTCGTACGCCCGCACTGTCACGTCCTTTTCCGGTTTCTCCGTGTAGCCGAGGCCGAAGTCGGCAACGGCCTCACGGAACTGTCTGACTCCTTCTGCGGACTCCAACGCGCGATGCATCGCTGTGGGTTCGCCGATTGCGGTGATCTTGAAGGGCGGGGAGAAAACCTGACCGTGAAGGAGCAGCGTATTGCCCACACAGCGTACCGCGCTGGTGCTGATCACACGGACATCCATGATCGTCATGGCCTCGGCGCCACCGGCCCACATGGCGTTCACGACGGCCTGGACATCGCCCTGGTGGACGACCAGATCGTCGTTGTCGGGCGCGTTGTCGCCGAAGTCGGTGCCGCGCCGCGGGGAGTCGTTCAGGGTGACGGTGAGGCCGGGGCCGTGCAGGGCGGTGAAGCCGGCCGGCTCGCGCACCGCGTCGGCCTGCTGCCGCGCGACCTTGACCGGCGTGTCGACCTCGGCGAGCCGGGCGGTCTCCTGGTCGACCTCGGCCCGCAGCGCCGCCTCACGTTTCTCGGTGGCGGTCAGCCGTTCCCGTTTGTCGGCGATCACCTGGGCCAGTTGCGGGCGCCGGTCGTCGCGCAGCGCGGTGCCGTCGGCGGTGGTCGCGGAGGTGGTGAAGAGCAGGCCGGCAGCGAGCGCGATCAGCGGCACGCCGACCGACCAGATGGTCTGCCGGCCGCCCGCGGCGCGCCCCAGAACCACGCGCCAAGCGTCTCGAAAAGCCACCCCAGCCTCCCTCGGGAACAGACGGCGGGTATTTTCTCGCCCCGGCGGGTGCCTGTCCGCACGCCGTCTTGATTACGCTAGCGGGCGAACAGTATTCGTCACGGGCAGCGTTCGGAGTCCCCGGAGCCGCTCACCCTCAGGAGAGTTCCGTGCCCAAGTCGCAGGTTCGTAAGAAGAAGGTCTACACCCCGCCGTCGGACATCCGCCCCGCGGTCACCGCGGCGTCCAAGAAGCCGAGCCCGGTCTGGCTGCCGGCGCTGGCGGTGGCCCTGATCGTCGTGGGCATCGCCTGGCTGGTCGTCTACTACCTCTCCTCGCAGCAGTACCCGGTGGAGAGCTGGCGGTACTGGAACCTGGCGGTCGGTTTCGGGTGCATGGTGGCTTCGCTGGGCATTCTCTCCCGCTGGCGGTGAGGGACCCGGCCGGGTCCGTGTGAAATTCGTCCAAACCAAGCGCACCCCCGCCTGGCGTGGGGTGCGCTTTCGGCTGAGGGTCCGCAAGTCTTGACCTGCGGTCCGCACCGGCCTATTACTCATGGGTAACATAGGCTGGCGCCCAGCCGACCGAGGAGGCACAACGCACATGGGCTACGCGCAGATCATCGCCACCGTCTTGTCGGTGGCGGTCACGGTGGTGGCCGTCGCCCTGGCGGTGCGCGCCGTTCTCACCATCACCAGGGTGATCCGATCGGGCCAGCCGGCCCCGGAGCGGTTCACCGACAAGGGCACCCGGACCAAGACCCTGCTCAGGGAGTCGGTCGGGCACACACGGATGCTGAAGTGGAGCGCCATCGGCGCGGCCCACTGGTTCGTGATGTTCTCCTTCATCATCCTGTCGTCGCTGGTTCTCGAGGCGTACTGGGAGGTGGTCACCCCGCACGGCGAACTGCCGCTGATCGGTGAGTGGTCGATCTTCGGGTTCGTCACCGAGTGGTTCGGGATCCTCGGCACGATCGGCATCCTCTACCTGATCCTCGTGCGCCAGCGGAACAAGCCGGGCGCCACCAAGCGCAGCCGGTTCCTCGGCTCCACGATGTGGCAGGCGTACTTCGTCGAGTCGATCATCGTGGGCGTGCTGGTCTGCGGGTTCCTGATCCGGGGCTTCAAGGTCGCCAACGGGACGTTCCCCTACCCGACCTGGGCCGCCCCGCTCTCCCACGCGATCGGCGGCGTGCTGCCCGCCTGGCACGACGCGCCCACCTGGGTCGCCCTGGTCAAGCTGCTCATCTCGATGGGCTGGCTGATCACCATCTCGCTGAACCCGACGATGGGCGTGGCCTGGCACCGCTTCCTGGCGTTCTTCAACATCTTCTTCAAGCGCAGCCCGGAGAAGCCGGCCGGTTCGGGCCTGGGCGCTTTGAAGCCGATGATGAGCGAGGGCAAGCCGCTCGACTTCGAGGAGGCCGACCCGGAGAAGGATCTGTTCGGCGTCGCCCAGGTCGAGCAGTTCACCTGGAAGGGCCTGCTGGACTTCTCCACCTGCACGGAGTGCGGCCGCTGCCAGTCGCAGTGCCCGGCGTGGAACACCGCCAAGCCGCTCTCGCCCAAGCTGCTGGTGCTGTCGCTGCGCGACCACGCGTACGCCAAGGCGCCCTACCTGCTGGCCGGTGGCGGCAAGGACCTGACCGGCGAGGAGAAGGCGACCGAGGCGCAGCTGGCGCACATGGACGTGCTCGCGCTGGCCGAGGGCAACCGCCCGCTGATCGGTGGCGTCGACGAGAACGGCGTGATCGACCCGGACGTGCTCTGGTCCTGCACCACCTGCGGCGCCTGCGTCGAGCAGTGCCCGGTCGACATCGAGCACATCGACCACATCGTCGACATGCGCCGCTACCAGGTGCTGATCGAGTCGTCGTTCCCCAGCGAGGCCGGCGTGATGCTGCGCAACCTGGAGAACAAGGGCAACCCGTGGGGCGCCCCGCAGAACACCCGCGAGGACTGGACCAAGGGCCTCGACTTCGAGGTGCCGCGGGTCGGCGAGACCGAGGACTTCGATTACCTGTTCTGGGTCGGCTGCGCCGGCGCGTTCGAGGACCGGGCGAAGAAGACCACCCGGGCGGTCGCGACGCTGCTGCACGAGGCCGGTGTGAATTACGCCATCCTCGGCGAGGGCGAGACCTGCACCGGTGACCCGGCTCGCCGGATCGGCAACGAGTTCATCTTCCAGATGCTCGCCCAGCAGAACGTCGAGACGCTCACCGAGGCCTTCGGGGATCGGAAGGTCAAGCGGATCGTCGCCACCTGCCCGCACTGCTTCAACACCCTCGGCAACGAGTACGAGCAGCTCGGCCTGAAGGTCGAGGTCGTACACCACACGCAGCTGCTGGCCCACCTGGTCAAGGAGGGGAAGCTCACCCCGGTCCAGCCGATCGACGGTGACATCACCTACCACGACCCGTGCTACCTGGGCCGGCACAACCGGGTGTTCGACGCGCCCCGCGAGGTTCTCGGGGAGACCGGCAACCTCATCGAGATGCCGCGCAACTCCGAGCGCTCCTTCTGCTGCGGCGCCGGTGGCGCCCGGATGTGGATGGAGGAGCGGATCGGCAAGCGGATCAACGTCGAGCGGACCGAGGAAGCGCTGGCCACCGGGGCGAAGACGATCGCGGTGGGCTGCCCGTTCTGCTACACGATGATCGGCGACGGGGTGACCGGCAAGGGCAAGCAGGAAGAGGTCGAGGTGGTCGACGTGGCCACGGTCCTGCTGCGCTCGCTCAAGCAGGAAGCTTAAAAGACCCGATTACTCGGTACGTCGTGCCGCGGCGGCCGGTTCCTGACGAACCGGCCGCCGCGGCCGTGGTGACAAACGGTCGATAAGCCGACTGACCACCACGGTTGGTACCGGATGGACCCGGTCCGGCAGAATGGGCACCGAGGTGAAGCGATCATGGACGGCCTGCTCCTGACCGCGGTGCTCCCGTTGGCGGCTTTCGCGCTGCTGACGGCGGGCAACGCGTTTTTCGTGGCCGCCGAGTTCGGGCTGGTCACTGTCGACCGGGCGGAGATCGACCAGCGTGCCGCGGAGGGTGACCGCCGGGCCCGGACGGTCCGGACCGCACTGCACTCGTTGTCTTTCCAGCTCTCCGGCGCCCAGCTCGGCATCACACTGACCGCACTGCTGACCGGCTATCTCGCCGAGCCGGCCCTGTCCCGGCTGATCATGCCGGCGGTGGAGCCGGTCGCGGGGGCCGCCGCGGAGACCGTCACGCACGTCCTCGCCCTGGTCGTCGCCACCCTGGTGTCGATGCTCTTCGGTGAGCTGGTGCCGAAGAACGCCGCGCTGGCCCGCCCGATGGGTCTCGCGCTGGCCACCGCGGGCCCGCTGCGCGGCTTCTCCCGGCTCTTCAAGTTCATGATCGCCGCGCTCAACGGAACGGCGAACTGGCTGGTCCGCCGGATCGGCGTCGAGCCGCAGGAGGAGCTGGCCAGCGCCCGCTCGCCGGAGGAGCTGGGGCTGCTCGCGGCGATCAGCGCCCGGGCCGGCGCGCTGCCCACCGAGACCGCGACGCTGATGCGCCGCACCATCCGGTTCGGTGAGAAACGCGCGGCCAAGGCGATGACCCCGCGGGTCGACGTGGTGGGGTTGAAAACCACGGCGAGCGTCGCCGACCTGATCACGGTGGCCCGGGAGACCGGGCACACCCGATTTCCGGTGTACGAGAACACCCTCGACGTGGTGACCGGCGTGGCCGGGGTGAACGACGCGCTCGGCGTGCCACCCGAACGCCGCGCCGCGACCCGGGTGTCGGTGCTCGCCCGGGAGCCGGTCTACGTACCGGAGAGCCTCGGTCTGGACAAGGTGCTCGCCGCGCTGCGGGCCGCGGACGCCGACCTGGCGATCGTGGTCGACGAGTACGGCGGCACCGACGGCGTCGTCTCCGTCGAGGACCTGATCGAGGAGCTGGTCGGCGAGATCGCCGACGAGTACGACACCGAGCTCGACGAGACCGGCACCGCCGAGCTGACCGCCCCCGGCGGGGAGAAGACCTACCTGGTCGACGGCCTCCTGCGGGAGGACGAGGTGCTGGAGCAGACCGGGTTCGCGCTGCCCGAGGGGCCGTACGAGACGCTGGCCGGCTTCCTGCTGGCCCGGCTCGGGCACATCCCGGTGGTCGGTGAGTCGCTGGAGGAGCACGGGTGGGAGTTCACCGTGATGGAGGTCGACCGGCACCGGATCGAACAGGTCCGGGTCGTGGCCCCGCCCGAGGAGCCGGCCGATGACTAACGTGCTGATCACGGTGCTGCTGCTGCTCGGTAACGGACTTTTCGTCGGCGGCGAGTTCGCGCTGATCGCCTCCCGGCGCACCGCGATCGAGCCGCTGGCCGCCACCTCCAAGGCCGCGCGCTGGGCGCTGTCCGCGATGAACCAGATCCCGCTGATGATCGCCGGGGCGCAGCTGGGCATCACCATCTGCTCGCTGACCCTCGGCGCGATCGCCGAGAAGGCGCTGGCCCAGGTGCTGCAGAGCCATTTCCAGACGGTTCACCTGCCGGAGCGGGCGGCGCACCCGGTCGCGCTCGTGCTCGCCCTGGTCGTCGTCGTGTTCCTGCACACGGTGGTCGGCGAGATGGTGCCGAAGAACATCACGCTGGCCGGGCCGGAACGCTCGGCGCTCATCCTCGGCCCGTTCATGCTGGCCTTCTGCACGGCCACCAAACCGCTGCTGATCGCGATGCGCTGGGCGTCCCGGACCGTGCTGCGGCTGTGGAAGATCGAGGCCACCGACGCGGTGAAGACCGTCTTCACCGCCGAGGAGCTGGCCGGGATGGTCACCCAGGCGCGCAGCGAGGGGCTGCTGGGCTCGGAGCAGTACGCCCGGATCCATGCGGCGCTCGGGCTGAACAACCGGACCGCCGCGGACACCCTGCTGTCCTGGTCGCGGGTGACGACGGTGGCGGCGGACGTGTCGCCGGCGACGCTGGAGGCGGTGGCGACACGGAGTGGGCGGTCGCGCTTTCCGGTGGTGCAGCGGGACACCCGGCGGGTGCTCGGGTTCGTGCACGTGAAAGACATCCTCGGGTATTCGGGGGCGCAGCGGCGGCTGCCCATTCCGGCGGAAGTGATCCGGCCGCTGGCGGTGGTGGCTCCGGAGCGCAGCCTGGCCGAGCTGCTGCTGACGATGCGGCGGGATCGGCTGCACATCGTGCTGGTGAGCGACGGGCGGCGGCCGCTCGGGGTGATCACGCTGGATGACGTGCTGCACGCGGTGATCGGGGAGCGGTCGCATGCCGCGGCGCACTCGGCGCCGGTGGTGGCGCGGCCGCGCTGATCCGCTTCTCTTCGGCCGCCTTCTCCCCCTCCATGGTTTCGCGTGTGGCGGTTCGTGCGAACGGGTTGATCCGTGAGTGGGGACGGTGGGGTCGTTCAGGTTCGGCATTTCGGGCGAACGCGTACGGGTGGTCTCTGGCATGTCCGGAGTTTCGGCACGGACGGCAAGCGACAATGCGGACAATAACCCCATGCATCACTCCCGGCGGCGTGCCCATTCGTTCGGCGCCCTGTCCACCACCCTCCTCCTGGGCAGCCTGCTCCTGCTGGCCCCCCGCCCCGGCACCCCGGCGATCGGCGGTCCGGCGATCCGCCTGGCCACCCCACCCGCGGCCGGCGTCCTGCCCAACGCCACCCGGTTCCCGTTGCCCGCCGACCTCGGCCGGGTGCAGACCGCCTCGGCCCCCGTCAGCCTGCGCTACGACTTCGACGGCGGCGTCGGCAAACCGATCGAGGACACCGGCGGCGGCCACGAATTGCGCCCGCTCGGCCAGAACGGCGGCGAGCTCCGCCTCGTACCGGAGGGAAGTGGCCTGGCCGTCGCCTACCCGGACCGGTGCACGCTGGCCCGGGAACGGGACTGCCCGCGGGCGATCCTGGAGGGTCAGCGCGACGACACCCTCAACCCGGGCCGCCGGCCGCTCCGCTACGGCGCCTCGGTGCTGATGACCCACGCCGATCTGGCCGACGGCGCGAACGTCGTCCAGAAAGGCTATTCGGTCGGCGGCGTCAGCCAGTTCAAGCTGCAGGTCGACCACCGGCAGGGGCACCCCAGCTGTGTGATCACCGGCAACCGGGCACACATCTACCGCGCCGAACCCCCGATCGACGTGGCCGACGGGCACTGGCACGACCTCGAGTGCAGTCGCACCGAAGGCAGGCTCGCCCTGCAGGTCGACGGCACCCCGTACGCGTCCGTCCCGGTCCCGCCCAGCCTGTCGATCGCCAACGCCGAACCCCTCCGGGTGGGTGGCAAGGGCCCGGCCCGAGGCAACGACCAGTTCGCCGGCGAGATCGACAACGTCTTCCTCACCATCGGCCCGTAGCTACCGGTGGATGTCGATGCCCACATCGACGACATCATCCTCGATGCCGCGAATGCCGTCCGCCCGGTCCAAGGCCCGGCAATTCGAACCCGCCCTCCAGCGCGCCCGACCTGACCGGCGGTGCCTCAGCCCGCGCATCCCGCCCGGCACGCGCCCCGGCGCCGCCCCCGCGCCGCCCCGCCGCCTCCAGTGCGTCCGGGCCGCCCTCATCGAGCTTGCTGCCCTCAGTGCGTCTGGGCCGCCCTCATCGAGCTTGCCGCGTCCAGCGCGCCCGCCGGCCCGGCCCGTCCGCCGCACGTCGACGCGGTGCGTTCCGGCTGCCGATGCTGCCTCTGGAATAACGAAAGCCCTGGTCAGGACCAGCGGTCATGACCAGGGCTTTCCACGTGGAGCGGGTGACGGGAATCGAACCCGCGCTGTCAGCTTGGGAAGCTGATGTTCTGCCATTGAACTACACCCGCAAGCGGCCTCACTGTACCTGATTATCCGGCTCCATGGCGGAAGCACCCCGCACTGTGGTCAGCCGGCACCACCCCCGGCGTAACGGATAGCGGGGCGACCTGGGGATTCGTGGGCCGGCCCGCTCCTGCGCCGCCGCGCGGCGGGGAGGTCTCAGCCGGCCATGGCCAGGGGGCGGGGGGACTTCTGTGGGGACCTCCACTTCTGGGTGATCGGGATGAGCAGCGGGGCGGCGGCCAACGGGAGGGCGCCGGCCGGGCCGTGGTGGCGGAGGGTGGCCGACTCGACGCTCAGCTCGAAGAGGCGCCAGTCGACGTCGGGGGAGGCGCGGAGGGCGTCGGCGATGACGGCGATCGTGCGGGGGTCGTGGACCGGGTAGGCCTGGCCGGTCAGGTAGGCCTCGTCGTCGCTCTCCTCCGGCGGGTAGGAGTGCAGGGCGTAGCGGGGGTCGCGCTCCAGGTCCCGGCGTTTCGGGGAGTCGACCAGGAAGCAGTAGAGCCCGCTGCCGGCGAAGACCGGGGAGACCGGGTGGACGCGGGGGCCGCCGTCGGGGCGGACCGTGGCGAGATAGCCCATGCCGGGGCCGTACTGCTGCAGGAGCGCACGGATGCCGGCCGCGAGCGAGGGCGCGGCAGCGGCGAATTCGGACCAGGAAGCCATACGAGCATTCTATCGAACAAGCGTTCGAATCGGCCACTGAAAACACCGATTCGGGCAGCTCAAATCCCCTGGACGGCATCTGCCGGTGGCGGGCCTGCCGGGTGGCGCGAGCGGGTGAACGCGGTAGCTGGGCGGGAGGCGCCGGGAGGGGCGCGGCGTACCGCTCGGTATGGTGTTGCGATGCTGCTCTCCGACCGTGACCTGGTTTCCGAAATCAAAGCCGGGGATCTCTCGCTGGAGCCGTTCGAGCCGTCGCTCATGCAGCCGTCCAGTATCGACGTCCGCCTTGACCGATTTTTCCGGGTGTTCAACAACCACCTCTACACCCATATCGATCCGGCCGAGCAGCAGGACGAGCTCACCGCCGAGGTCGAGGTCGAGGACGGCCAGCCGTTCGTGCTGCACCCAGGCGAGTTCGTGCTGGCGTCGACGCTTGAGGTGATCACTCTCGGGCAGCAGCTCGCGGCGCGGCTTGAGGGCAAGAGCAGCCTGGGCCGGCTCGGGCTGCTCACGCACTCGACGGCCGGTTTCATCGATCCCGGCTTCTCCGGTCACGTCACGCTGGAGCTCTCCAATGTGGCCAATCTTCCGATCAAGCTCTGGCCGGGTATGAAGATCGGGCAGCTGTGCATCTTCCGCCTGTCCAGCCCCGCCGATCACCCGTACGGTTCGGCCGTCTACGGATCGCGCTACCAGGGCCAGCGCGGCCCGACCGCGAGCCGCTCGGCGCTGAATTTCCGCACGTGGCCCACCAGGTAAAGGCACCGCCGACCAGGTAAAGACGCCGCCCGCCAGGTAATACGGCGAGCCGAGCGAAGCCCGGCCTCAGCGGTCCGGATGGTCCAGTTCGGCACCGGCACCCCCCAGGCGGGCGACGGGGGCGTCGCGCGTTCCGACGAGATCGGTCGGCACGCGTACGCCTGGCGGGCGTTCCGCAGCGTGGAGGCGCTGTCCGGCCAGCTGATGTTCGGGACGCGCGGCGGCCGCTGGGTGCGGGTGCCGACCAGCGGCCTGAGTCCGGCGCAGGTGGAGCAGGTGCTCGGGGCGGCTTTCGCCCAGGGTTTGCGGGTGCACCGCTGACCGGTCCGCCGGGATCTACGATGACGCCGTGTATCTCATGATTTCGACGTACCAGAAACCGCTGGCCGAGGTCGACCAGGCGCGGGACGAGCACATGGCGTTCGTCACCGACCTGGAGGAGCGGGGCCTGTCGGTCACCGCGGGGCGGCAGGATCCGCCGGTGGGCGGGGTCATCCTGCTGGACGTGGACACCGAGGCCGAGGCCCAGGAGCTGCTCGCGCAGGATCCTTACGTGGTGCGGGGCCTGGCGACCTACGCCGCGGTGGGCTGGCACCCGAGCCGCGGCGCGCTCGCCGGTTACCAGCGTCGGCGCTGACTCATCGCGGGGGCGACGCGTCCGCCGTGCCGCTCCAGTTCCGGCCGGACGAAGTCGCTGACTCATCGCGGGGGCGACGCGTCCGACTGTGGCGCGTCGCACTCCACGATGGGCTCCAGATCGGCCGCACTGAGCAGACTCCGGATGGTGAGCTCGGCGGTCACCCCGGGCGGGCACTCGTCCACGATCACCGCGGTTCCGATGTAGCGGTCGCCGACCAGCTTCCGCAGTCCGCGGGCCTGGGAGCCGGTGGCCGCCCAGTCGTCCACGACCAGGACCCGGTCGTCCACGGCCAGGCGCTCACGTCGTACGCCCAAGTGTTGAATGTCACCTCGATGGTCGGCCGGGACCTCGGCCCAGATCATCGGCTCGGCGATGGCGCGGCGCGCGCCGGCCCGGTAGGCCTCGACGAAGCCGACTCCGAGAGCCCGGGCGACCAGCGGTCCGAGCAGGAATCCGGTGACTTCGGGCGACACCACGACGGTGGGCCGGTCGGCGCGGAAGAGATCGGCCAGCGCCGGGCCGAGTCCGTCCAGGATCACCGGATCGCGCCACCATCCGGAGCGGTCGCTGACCAGATAGTCGGCGGGTGGCCCGGGGTCGGTCCAGCGGAAAGCGCCGCGCAGCCGGTCACGGAGATCGTCGGTCACCACGACATGGTGTCAAAGCGGCACGAGGAGAAGTGCCGGCGGCACGAGGAGAAGACGACCGACCGGACAGAACCTGATCGGACAAGGGGTCAACTTGATGCCTGACGAGTCCCGGATCGGGCATGCTGTTCGGCGGAACCATGCCTACCTTCGTGCCGGGCCGCCGCCCGATGAGCCCAGGGAACCGCGCCGGTCTCGGTGCGGCTGTCGTGCTGCTCGTGATCGTGTCCGCCGTGGAGCTGGCCAGCCCCCGCACGGTGGGTTACGTGGGCCTGTTCGCCCTGGTTCCGGTCACCGCCGCACTGTTCGCCGTCTGGCAGTACGTGCTGGGCGCCGGGATCGCGGCCACCCTGGCCGGCGCGATCTTCGTGGGGCGCGCCGGCAATGCCGGGCCGGGCGTCATGGTCTATCTGCTCGGCATCATGCTGGCGACCGGGATCGCGGTGGCCGCCGCCACCATGCGGCAGCGCCAGTCGGACCGGATCGCCGAGCTGCTGCAGCTGGCCTCGGTGGCCCAGCAGGCGGTGTTGCGCCCGATCGGCCCGCAGGTGGGCTCCTTGGCGGTCTCCGGGCGCTACATCTCGGCGACCGCCGCCGCGGACATCGGCGGTGACCTTTACGAGGCGCTGAACACGCCGTACGGGGTCCGGATCATCATCGGGGACGTGCGGGGCAAGGGCCTGGACGCGGTCCGCCTGGCCAGCATCGTCCTGGGCTCGTACCGGCATGTCGCCTACGAGCGTGCCGAGTTGAAGGCGATCGTGGCCGACCTGGATCGGGCGGTGGCCCGCAGTGTGGGCGACGAGGATTTCGTGACCGCGGCCCTGGTCGAGGAGCGTGGCGGCACGCTCACCATCGTCAACTGTGGACACCCGGCACCGCTGCTGTTGCGCCGCGGGCTGGTGATCCCGCTGGAGCCGCCGGCGCCGGCACCCCCGCTCGGGTTCATGCCGGAGGTCAAGGCGCGGGTCGAGCGGCTGGAGCCGGGTGACCGGCTGCTGCTGTTCACCGACGGTCTGGGGGAGGCGCGCCGGGAGGGCGAGTTCTTCCCGACCGCCGACCGTGCCTGGCGCCTGCTGGGCCACGGCACGGTCGGCGACGGGCTGGCGTCCCTGGAGACCGCGTTGGTCGACTGGGTGCGCGGCCGCCTGGAGGACGACATCGCTCTGGTCCTGCTGGAGTACGCGGGCCCGGACGCGGGCGCGTCGGTCCCGGTGCCGAGCTGGGAGGTCGGCGCCGCCGGCAGTTAGGCGGCGGTGTTGTCCTCGGGCTCGGCCGGGCTTGGGGCGGTCGGGGCCGGCGCGGCGACCGGCTCGGGCTGGCGGTGCCGGCCGACGTAATTTCGCGGCTGACCGGCCTGGCGCGGCTCGGGAATCAGGCTCTTGATCGTGGCGAACATGGCGTCCCCCTTGATGGTTCGCTGTCTATCCGGAGCAACGAGCCTCATCGGTACGCGATACGTGGTTCCGGGGTCGAAGTAGGCAAATGGCCGAACGGCTGTACTGGTGACCACCTGATCGGAGACGTTTGGCCCACGATCCGACGGACAGCTTCCCCTACCAGGTGACTTGGATAACGAACCCTACCCGGGTTGTCGCTGCCTACCGATGAGTAATACAGTGCTAGTTACTGACGGGTAACTCGCGTTCGGAGAGCGGGCCAAACACCATGACTCACTACCAGAGCAACCTTCGGGACCTCCAGTTCAACCTGTTCGAGGTCTTCGGAGCGGACAAGGCGTTCGGTCAGGCGCCGTTCGACGAGATCGACGCGGAGACGGCTCGTGACGTCCTCGCCGAGGTGAACCGGCTGGCCCGCGAGGACCTCGCGGCCAGCTACGCGGACGCCGACCGGAACCCTCCGGTATTCGACCCGGCGACGCACACCGCGCCGCTGCCGGAGTCCTTCAAGAAGTCGTACGAGACCTTCATGGCCTCCGAGTTCTGGCGGCTGGACCTGCCCGGCACGCTGGGCGGCACGTTCGCCCCGCGCACCCTGTGGTGGGCGCTGGCCGAGCAGATCCTCGGTTCCAACGCGCCGATCTGGATGTACGCGTCCGGCCCGTCGTTCGCCCACGTGGCGCACACCGAGGGCACGCCGGAGCAGCAGGAGTGGGCCAAGCTCTTCGTCGAGAAGCAGTGGGGCTCCACCATGGTGCTGACCGAGCCGGACGCCGGTTCGGACGTCGGCGCCGGCCGCACCCGGGCGATCCCGCAGCCGGACGGCTCGTGGCACATCGAGGGCGTCAAGCGCTTCATCACCTCGGGTGAGCACGACCTGAGCGACAACATCATCCACTACGTCCTGGCCCGCCCGGTGGGCGTCGAGGGCGTGGGCGGCCCGGGCACCAAGGGTCTGTCGCTGTTCATCGTGCCGAAGTTCCACTTCGACCCGCAGACCGGCGAGCTGGGCGAGCGCAACGGCGTGTACGCCACGAACGTCGAGCACAAGATGGGCCTCAAGGTCTCCAACACCTGTGAGATGACCTTCGGCGAGCACGGCACCCCGGCCAAGGGCTGGCTGCTGGGCGACAAGCACGACGGCATCCGTCAGATGTTCATGATCATCGAGTACGCCCGGATGATGGTCGGCACCAAGGCGATCGCCACCCTGTCGACCGGCTACCTGAACGCGCTGGAGTACGCGAAGAACCGCGTCCAGGGCGCCGACCTGGTCTCCAACGGTGACAAGGCGGCTCCGCGGGTGACCATCACCCACCACCCGGACGTGCGCCGCTCGCTGATGCTGCAGAAGTCGTACTCCGAGGCCCTGCGCGCGCTGGTCATCTACACCGCGTCGTGGCAGGACAAGGTCGCGATCGCCGAGGCGGCCGGCGACGAGAAGGCCGCGAAGATCGCGAGTAAGATCAACGACTTCCTGCTGCCGCTGGTCAAGGGCGTCGGCTCCGAGCGGGCGTACGAGCTGCTCGGCCACGAGTCGCTGCAGACCTTCGGTGGCTCCGGCTTCCTCCAGGACTACCCGCTGGAGCAGTACGTCCGGGACGCGAAGATCGACACCCTGTACGAGGGCACCACCGCGATCCAGAGCCTCGACCTGATCTTCCGCAAGATCGTCAAGGACAACGGCCGGGCGCTCGGCACCATCGCCACCGAGATCCAGACCTTCATCGAGACCGAGGCCGGCAACGGTCAGCTCAAGGACGAGCGGCTCGCGCTGGGCAAGGCCCTCGGCGAGATGCAGCAGATCCTCGGGACGGCGCTGGGCTGGCTCTCCGCGGTGCAGGGCGGCGAGACGCGCGAGCTCTACAAGATCGGTCTGACCTCGCGCCGGATCCTGCTCGCCCTCGGCGACGTGATCCTCGCCTGGCTGCTGCTGCGCCAGGCCGAGGTGGCGCTGAACGCGCTGAACGGCGAGGTCTCCGAGGCCGACAAGAACTTCTACACCGGCAAGGTGGCCGCGGCCCGCTTCTTCACCCGCGAGATCCTGCCCCGGATCGGCTCGGACCGCCGGATCATCGAGAACACCACCCTCGACCTCATGGACCTGTCCGAGGACGTGTTCTGACCTGAGACCTTTCCCACTCTCCTGAAAAAGATAGAGGCCGGCGGACAATGGCGTCCGCCGGCCTTTATTGATGTCATCCCCGTGCGGTGTGCCGCCGGGCCAGCCGCATCCCACCCGGCGACGACGACGCCCAGGGCACCTCGCCGGTGTGTACCGCCAGCCCCGAGGTCTTCAGCTCGACCGTGACACCGTCCCACTGGTCGTCCGGGACCAGCAGAGCGGACACTTCGGACACTGTGGGGTTGTGGCCGACCAGCAGGATCGTCCGGACCGTGTCCGAAACCGCCCGGAGCAGGTCGAAGACCTCGGTCCGCCCGCCATAGTAGAGCTGGTCCTCGTAGTGCACCTCGGGCGAGAGCGCGCCGTGCGACGAGTTTCCCTGGGCCAGTGCGAGCGATGCGGCCTGCCAGGTCTGCCGGGTCCGCCTGGCCGGTGAGCAGAGCACCAGGTCGGGGTGCAGGCGCTCATCCACCAACCAGGACCCGGCCGCGTCCGCGTCCGACATGCCCCGATCGGTCAGGCTCCGGTCGAAATCAGCAATCTCGCCGGGAGTCTCCGCTTTGGCGTGGCGTAGCAGGATCAGCGTCCGCAAGGTCATGCGGACAGCTTGCCTGATTGGAACTTCACGCGTATGGGTATGGCCTCGATCGACGTATTCAGGATGGTCGAGCCAGCCAGCCCGGCCGCTTTCCGAGGAGGGCCCGATGGGCATCGGCGCAAGCATCTTCCTGCTCGCTCTGGGGGCGATCCTGGCGTTCGCCGTCAACGCGGACATCAGCGGCCTCGACATCAGCGTGATCGGCTGGATCCTGATGGCGGCCGGCCTGGTCGGCCTGGTCACCACCCTGTGGTTCTGGAACAGCCGCCGCCGCACCGTGGTCACCCGCACCACCGGCGCCCCGGTGGCCGGCCCCGGCTACGCCAGTGAGTACCGCGAGGTGCGCCAGGACGACGTCCCGCCGCCCCCGCCGCCGGCGTACAGCTGAACCTGAGAAAGAGTGGCCTGGCGGGCGATCCGCCAGGCCACTACTTGTACAGGGCGAAATAGATGGCGATGTGGTGACAGATCGCGGCGACCAGCGTGCAGGCGTGGAAGAACTCGTGGTGACCGAAAACGGTCGGCCACGGATTGGGCCGGCGCAGGGCGTAGAACACCGCGCCGACCGTGTAGATCAGACCGCCCGCGATCAGCAGCACCAGGCAGGTCACGCCGCCGTGCAGCACGTCCGGCAGGATCGCGACCGCGGCCCAGCCGAGCGCGACGTAGAGCGGGGCGCCGGCCCAGCGCGGCAGGTGCGGCCAGATCATCTTCAGGGCCACGCCACCCAGGGCGCCGCCCCAGACCAGGCCCAGCATCAGCTCGGCCTTGGACCTGCCGAGCAACTCCACGCAGAACGGCGTGTAGGTGCCGGCGATGAAGATGAAGATCATCGAGTGATCCATCCGGCGCATGATCTGGTAGCCGCGTTCGCTCCAGACCCGCCGGTGATAGAGGGCGCTGGTGCCGAACAGGCCGCACACCGTCACGCTGTAGATCAGGCAGCTGACGAACGGCCCCCACCCGGGGCGGCTCAGCGCGATCGAGCAGAGCACGATGCCGCAGACGGCGGCGACGAAGAACGCGTACTGATGCAACCGGCCGCGTAGTCGCGGCTTGCCGAGGTCGGTCGGCTTCATCCGGAACGGGGCAGAGGTCGTCACGAGATCCAGGTTACGGCAGCGTAGGTTACCGACGGGTAGTGATGCCGCATACGGTTCGCGATGGACGATGATTTCTCCATGACGGCGGTTGATCTCAACGCGGACCTCGGCGAGGGCTTCGGCGCCTGGCGGCTCGGCGACGATGAGGCCCTGCTCGATGTCGTCACCTCGGCGAACGTGGCCTGCGGCTTTCACGCCGGCGACCCCTCCACGATGCACCGGGTGTGCCGGGCCGCCGCCGAGCGCGGGGTGGCGATCGGCGCCCAGGTCGGCTACCGCGACCTGGCCGGGTTCGGCCGGCGCCGGATCGACTACGAGTTCGGCGAGCTGCGCGACGACGTGCTCTACCAGATCGGGGCGCTGGAAGCGTTCTGCAAGGTTGCCGGTGACCGGATCCGATACGTGAAGCCGCACGGCGCGCTCTACAACACCGCGGCCGTCGACCGGGGGCAGGCCGACGCGGTGGTGGCCGCCATCCTCGCCTACGACCCGGCGCTGCCGGTGCTCTGCCAGCCCGGGTCGGTGCTGTTCCGGCAGGCCGTCGCCGCCGGGCTGACCGCGGTCGGCGAGGGCTTCGCCGACCGCGGCTACCTGCCGGACGGGCGCCTGGTGCCGCGCTCCCGGCCGGACGCGCTGGTGCACGACCCGGCCGCGGTCGTCGAGCGGGCCACCCGGATGGTCGCCGCCGGCGAGGTGATCGCCGCCGACGGCACGCCCATCCGGTGCGCGGTGCGCTCGATCTGCGTGCACGGCGACACCCCGGGCGCGGTTGATCTCGCCCGTGCGGTGCGCGCCGGGCTGCAGACCGCCGATGTGGCGGTACGCCCGTTCAGCCGCTGACCCGCCGGCCCGCTGCCGTGTCAGTGCGTGGCACCGATCCGGTCCACCAACGCGTACGCGTCGATCGAGGCGTTCTGGTAACCCAGCAGTACGTGCCGCTTCGGATCGAAGACCCACATCACCCGGGGTGCCGTGTCGCCCGGTGAGATCCAGGAGACCCCGGTGCCGACCTGCCCGGTCCCGTCCTTGGCCCCCGGCACCAGGCTGATCCCGTCGAACCGGCCGAGCGCGCGGTACAGCGCCGCACGCTGCGCCGGGCGCAGCCAGTAACTGTCACTCAGCGACCAGATCTCCTTGGCCACCCCGTTGGCGTTGTACGGTGCGCCGTCGAGACCCGGGTTCCGCGCCTTCAGCCAGGCCACCATCCGCTCCGGGTCGGTGGGCAGATCCGGCAGGTAGAGGCGGGTCGGCTCACAACCGACGTCGACCGGGTCGCTCGGGTCGTAGCTCTTCCCGTTCACACACGCCGCGATGATCGTCTTCTTGCCGGACGAGGACCGCTCCTCGCCGAGGTGCCGGCCGTCGATCGAGGACCAGTAGTCGGTCCAGGTCCCGTCGGTCGCCCGCACCCGGGTGTAGAGGAACTGGTCGCCGCGGGGCACCACGTCCCGGCCCTGGCCGGCCACGGTCGCCGCGTCGTCCAGGAACTGCGCGACCGGGACCGGGGCGGCGGGGGCAGGCGGGGCGGAGGTGCTCGACGGCGTACCGGGGGCGATCGCAACGATGCCGGCGGCAGCGGCAGCGGCAGCGACCGTGCCGGTGGCGACGGCCGCCCAGCGGAGGCGCAGCTTCCGGACGTTGCGGACCGGCGGCGCGGCGGCGGTCAGTTCGGCCAGCAACCGGGCGCGAGCCGGCGCCAGGTCGGCGGCCGTGGGCAGCGGCACCTCGCGGCCCAGCTCCCCGGTCAGGGTGATCTCATCCATGGCGAACCTCCTCCTCGACGAAGGTCAATGGATTGTGGCCGCCGAGCGCGGCCTTCAATGCGGTACGCGCGCGGTGCAACCGGGAGCGCACGGTGCCCACCGGGATGTCCAGGGCAACGGCGACCTGCTCGTACGTCAATTCCTCCTGAGCGATCAGCAGGAGCACGTCGCGGTCGCCGTCGGCGAGCGTCGCCAGAGCCGCGGTCAGCGCGTCGCGCAGCGCGGCGGCGGTGACGTCCGCGGCCACCTGGTCGGCATGGCAGAAGCTGTCCGGGTCGGGGGCGACGGCGTGCCGCAGGCGCAGCGCGCGGGCCTCGTCGCGGCGATGCTGGGCGACCAGATTGGTGGCGATGCCGTAGAGCCACGGCCGGGCGTCGTGCGGACCCGGCCAGAAGGTGTCACGCCGCCGGAACGCGGTCAGGAACGTCTCGGCGACCAGGTCGTCGGCCACCTGATCGCCGAGCCGGCGGGCCAGATAGCGATGGATGTGCGGCGCGTGCCGATCGAAGAGCGCCGCGAACTCCTCCGGAGCCCGATGGGACCGGAGGATGATCGCGGCGTCATCCGGTTCGCTGACTTGCATGAACCGTCCTCCCGTTGAGTGTCGATCGTTATCCGTCACTCACCGGGAAAGGGTTCACGCGGACTCGTCCAGCCCCCGCAGGATCAGCGGCAGACGGTCCGGGGCGGCGGGGTCGACCACGATCGGGACACCCCAGTCCTGCCTGGTCAGGTGGCAGGCACCGAATTCGGCGTCGACGTCACACGTCGCCGCCTGGGCCACCACCTGCAGCACGCCCTTGGGCACCGCCGGGTTCAGCACCAGGCGACGGGACAACTCGGTGGTGACACCCGCGCCGTCGAGCAGCAGCTCCGCGGGGGACGCCGACACGGTCAACCGGACCGGCGAGCCGAACTGGCTGTCCAGTTTCTGGCCCGGCGCCGGCGTGAAGATCACGTCCAGGGTGACCTCGCCCGGAGCCAGATGCGACGGCGGTCGCTCGGTCCGGTGCCGCTCGCCGTCGACCGTCCGCCCGGTCTGCAGCACGCCGGGTGCCAGCCGGACCAGCCGGTGCGCGGCCGACTCCACGACCAGCACCTCGCCGGCCGCGGTGACCAGGACGTCACTCGGCTCGGCCAGACCGGCATCCACCGTGGACACCTCGTTCGACGCGGGATCGAAACGACGGACGGCGCCGTTGTACGTGTCGGCCACCAGCACCGAGCCGTCCGCCAGCGCCGCGACCCCGAGCGGGTGCTGGAACAGCGCGGCCCCGGCCGGACCGTCCACGTGACCGAAATCGAACAGGCCCTGGCCGACCGCGGTGTGCAGCACGCCGTCCTCGACGAACCGCAGCGCCGACGTCTCGCTGTCGGCGATCCAGAGCCGGTCGCCGTGCACCGACAGGCCGCTCGGCTGCGCCATCCAGACATCCGGCAGTGGGCCGTCCCGCAACGCCTCGACCGTGGTGCCGGCGTAGACACCCACCGTGCGCTTGATCGGGTCGAACCACCACAACTGGTGGATCCCGGCCATCGCGATGATCACCTTGTCGTCGAACCAGGCCAGATCCCACGGCGACGACAGATCGGTGGCCAGCGCGTCATGGGCATGATCGTCCACAGCCGACCGCCACGGCCGGCCGGAACCGGCCACCAGGGTGACCTCGCCGGTCGACAGGTTCAGCGCGCGCAACTGATGGTTGACCGTGTCGGCGACCACCACGTCGTAACCGGCCAGCTCACGGACCTCGGCGGGGAGCAGCACCAGGCCCTGCGGCTCGCTGAACGGCTCACCCCGGCCCGGGCCGCCGAACCGGCGGACCAGCGTCGCACCGTCCGGAGTCAGCTCCACCACGGAATGCCGGGCCGAATCGGAGACCAGCAGATTGCCGCCGGGCAGCTCGATGGCCTTACCCGGGAAGTGCAGCAGACCGGCCGGCGCGGGCGGCGGCACGAACGGGCCGTCCCCGCGGTGCAGGGTGCCGTCCGCCCCATGCTTGGCGACCAGCTCGTCGATCAGCCGGGACAGGCCCTCGGCGTGCCCCTCGCCGGCCATCGAGGCGACCAGGTAACCGGTCGGGTCCACCACGGCCAGGGTGGGCCAGGCCTTCGCGGCGTACTGCTGCCAGAGGTGCATGTCGCCGTCGTCGACGACCGGGTGGTGCACGCCGTACCGCTCGACGGCGGCGGCCAGCGCCCGGGGATCACGCTCGTGCTCGAATTTCGGGGAGTGCACGCCGATCACCACCAGGGCGTCGCCGTACTTCTCCTCCAGCGGCCGCAGCTCGTCCAGGACGTGCAGGCAGTTGATGCAGCAGAACGTCCAGAAATCGAGAATCAAGATCTTGCCGCGGAGGTCGGCCAGGGTGAGGGCCTTCCCACCGGTGTTCAGCCAGCCGCGACCCTTGAGTTCGGGCGCACGAACGCGAGAATTCATCCGCCCATCGTGCCTCAGCGGCTTCCCCGACCGGCCGGGGCCGGTCAGGGACGCGCGTCACATGCCGCGGCGGTGTCGGCGGCCGGGTCGGGCTGGTGCCGACCCGGCGGGGGTGCCGGGCTCAGCCAGCCGGCTTGACCAGGCAGTACACCTTCTTGTCGGCGACGACGTAGGGCTGCGCCTTGTCGGCGCACTGCTCCTTGGCGTCGACGACCTGCTTGATCTGGTAGGCGCCCGGCTCCGAGCAGGCGACCTTGACCACCTTGTCGCCGTTCTTCACGCAGTCGCCGGCGTTGGCGCTGAAGCTGCCGCCACCGCCCCCGGAGATCAGGTAGACCAGGCCGAAGACGATGCCGAGCAGCAGCGCGGCACCGACCACCACGGCCAGGGCGACCGGGATGGTGCGCACCTTCGCCGGGGTGGGCGCGGGTGCGGCTTCGGGCTTGAACTGGTCGAACTTGCCCTGCTCGGTCGTGGCCGGCCAGCTCGTGGTGTCCTCCGGAACCGGCGGGGTCACCGTGGCGCGGGCGGCCGGGTCAGCGCCGAACGGGTCGCCGGAGACCGGGCCGGCCGGCATCGACCGGTCGCCGAACGGGTGGGCCGAGCCCTGGCCCGGCGGCATCGGCGGAGCGTCGAACGGGGAGTTGCCCCGGCCGGAGACATCCGTCGTGTGCTCGCTGAACTGGTCGCCGCCGGTAGCCGGTTGGCCCCAGGCCGGAGCGTTCTGCGGCGCGGAGCCGTAGGTGCCCGGCTGGGCCGGCGCGCCGGGGAAGGTCGCCGGGGCGCCGGAGGCACTCGGCGCACCCGGGAAGGAGGACGACGGCGGCGGGAAGGTCGGCTCGTTGATGCCCTCGAACTGCGGGCGCTGGGGCCGTTCACCGAACGGCGAAGAGGCCGGTGCGGTGCCGCCGAACGGCGGTGAAGCCGGTGCGGCGCTGCCGAACGGCGACCCCGGGTGATGGCCGCCGAACGGTACCGTCGCCGGATTGTCGCCGAACGGAGCCGTCGGAGGGTTCCCACCGAAAGGTACCGGCGGGGCGTTGCCGCTGAGCGGCGTCGCCGGGGCGGAGCCGCTCGGGGGTGCCGCCGGGGCGTTCCCGCCGAAGGGCGAGCCCGGCGGGTTGCCACCGAACGGCGGCGAAGCCGGAGCGGTGCCACCGAAGGACGGCGGCGGGAAGCCGGGCGCGGTGCCCGGACCGCCCGGACCGCTGGAGAACGCGGCAGGAGAACCCGGGAACGGCGCGGTGGCGTCCGGCTGCGAGACCCGGGCGCTGCCGGAGGTCGGGCCGGCCGGCGGCACACCGGGTGCGCCGGGGGCGCCATAGACACCCGACTCGGGCGCGGACCCGGGAGACCCGTAGACGCCGGACTCCGAGCCGGCCCCGGCGGAGCCGTAGACGCCGGACTCGGGACCGGAGTGGGAGCCGGGGGAGCCGTAGACGCCGGACCCCGGTGTGGACGAGGGAATCCCGGAGCCGGGGGAACCGGCCGGACCGGACCCCGGGCCGCCGGAGCCCGGAGCAGCGGGAATGCCGGAGCCGGGACCGCCGGACGAAGCCTGCTCCGGCGGGGTGACGCGGGCGCTCGCCGAAGCGCGGGCGGTGGCCCGAGCCGGCGATTGCGGGGCCGCGCCGGAGGTCTCGCCCTGCGGCGGCGGGAACCCGCCGAATCCACCGGAGCTCTCCTCACCGCGCTGCGGCGGCGGGAATGCCCCGAAGCCGCCCGAATTCTCCTCGGCGCGCTGCGTCGGCGCGAACGAGCCGAAGCCCTCGGACCGGGCCCCGAACGACCCGCCCGAATTCTCCGGGCCCTGCGCGAACGGGTCCGTCTGCCGACCGGCGTCCTGCGCGAACGGGTCGGCCTGCCGGCCGTTGTCGGGCGCGAACGGGCTGTTCTGCCGCTCGTTGTCCGAACCGAACGGGTTGCTCTGCCGGTCGCCGGCGGGCGCAAACGGGCTGGCTTGTCCACCGTTGTCGGGCGCGAAGGGACTGCCCTGGACGCCGCTGTCAGGGGCGAAGGGACTGCCCTGGCCACCGCTGTCGGGGGCGAAGGGACTCTCCGGCGCGAACGGACTGGTCTGGCCCCCGTTGTCGGGCACGCGCGCGCCCGGGAACGGCGTAGAGCCGAGGGGCGAAGCCTCCTCCGCCGCGGCGGCACGCCCGTAGACCCGGGCCTGCGGCGCCGCGCCGGCCGGTGGGATCTCCGCGCCGTCGGCCGGCGGCTGCACCATGCCGGGCACCGAGACGCTGGCGGTCGCCGGCCGAGCCGAGCCGGTCACCGGCCGGGCGGCACCGGCATCCCGAGGCTGCGGAACCGCCCCGGATGCCGAAGCCGTCGGCACGGGGGCGGAGCCGGGAACAGCAGCGGACCCGGGCCCGGATGCGAAGCCCGATCCGGGCGTCGAAGCCGCCCCGGCCGGCGGGAAGCCCGCCCCGCCGGACGGCTGGAAGCTGGACGACGGAGGCGGGAACGCCGGAGCGGCCGGCGCGGGCACCGCCGCAGCCGGCGGGTTGGCCGACAGTGACCCCCCACTGCCGAGCGCCGCGCCGGGCACCCGCTGCGGGAATCCGGAAGCCTGCTCGGCCTCGGCGCCGAACGGCGACGGCGGCGCGGCATGTCCCGCGGTGCTGCGGATGGGCAGGTCGAGGTTGGGCGTCGGGCCGCTGGGCTCCTCGGCCGCGGTCGGTCCGGCGGGCGCCCGGGTCGGGAATCCGCCGCTGTCGCCCTGCCGGGTGGGGAACGTGTTGGCGGTCGGCGCGCTCTCCCCGGCGGGGCGGGCGGCACTGCCGAGCCAGCTGTTCTCGGCCGGCCCGGTGAGGCCGGGGCGACCGACGCCGGAATCCGGAGAGCCGGGACGACCGGTGCCGGAGCCCGGCAGGTCGGTGAGGGTGGCGCCGGGCACGCGCGCCTTCTGCTCGCCGAAGGCGGAGAAGGTGGACTGGTCGGCCGCGGCGGCCGAGGCGCCCGGGGTCCGGGTGGGCAGTCCGCTGGCCGTGGTCGGCGGCTGCGGGGGAGCCCACGGGCTGTCCCCGGCGGGGCCTGAACCGTAGGTGGGAGCCGCTCCGGGGGAGACCGATCCGTACGGCGATGCCTCTTCGCCCTGGGGCGTTCGCGCCGATCCGTAGGGGGTGCCGGTCGGGTTGGATCCGGAGCCGAAGGTGGCGACCGCCGGCACCACGAACGGCGAGCCGCCGCCGGGCGCGGTTTGCGGTGGTGGACCGTACGACGTGGGAGTGCCTTCGGCGGGGGCCGGGGCGGATGCCCGGCCTGAAACTCGCTGACCCTCGGAATCGGGTCCGCCCGACGCGGCCTCGGCCGGCTGCCCGGCGTGGTGCCCCTCGGACGTCATACGCGCCTCCTCATCGATGCGGCCGTGCCAGCTTTGCACGGACGCGACCCCTCCGGCGACCTTCCGCCAGGGGTCGTGCCAGCTTCCAGGCCTGGCCGTGCTGGGGCACCGTCGAGAGCCCCGGTCACCACCCCGGCCGGCCGCGCCGGGTTGAGGACCAGTGCCCCACCGTACCGGGCGTTCCCGGCATAGAAAATCCCGGTGTACGCCCCTGAGGGAAAGCCACGCGGGGTGTCGGCACGGTCGCCGATACGAAACAGCCCGCCCGGGTGATGCGGGCGGGCCGGACGGTGGGCGCCGTGACCTAAAGGGGCTGACGGTGCGAGGCGAAGATGTTGATCTCGTGACGCATGGCCGGAGTGGGCGCGGCCTGCCAGGCCCGGTCGAGGGCCCGGTCCTCGCGCTTGACGAGACGACGCTGGCGGATGCGGTTGATCATGCTCATGGCTGGTGCTCCCGATATCTCGACGTGAGCTGCGGGTCCGCTTGTGGCGGACACCGTCGGCGCACGTCCTTGGTGTGCCTCCAGTGTCCGCCTCCACGGTGGACCATGCCAACTATTTAGATGGTGATCCCGGTCATTCGCCTAACGATCGAAGGTTGCACCCGGGTTACTACCGAAGAAACCTTAAGTCCAAGCCAGCAGGGCGGCTTCCGGGTCGGTGAGGAACTCGCCGATGTCCCGGAGGAACTTCGAGCCCAGCTCGCCGTCGATGATCCGGTGGTCGAAGGAGAGCCCGAGGGTGGTGACCTGGCGCACCTTGATCTTGCCCTTGTGCACCCACGGCGTCGGCCGGATCGCGCCGAAGGCCAGGATCGCCGATTCGCCGGGGGGCAGGATCGGGGTCCCGGTGTCGACGCCGAACACGCCCACGTTGGTGATCGAGAGAGTGCCGTGCGCCATGTCGGCCGGCGACGTCCTACCCGACTTGGCCGTCCGGACGAGCTCGTTGAGAGATTCGGCAAGCTCCCGCAGAGTGAGACGGCCGGCATCCTTGATGTTCGGCACGATCAGCCCGCGCTCGGTGGCCGCGGCGATACCCAGGTTCACGTAGTCCTTGACCACGATCTCGGCCGTTGAGGGGCCGGCCGCCGACCAGGACGAGTTGACCATCGGATACCGCTTGACCGCGAGCAGCACCGCCTTGGCCACCAGCAGCAGCGGGGAGACGCGCAGGTCGGCGAAGTCGCGCCGGGCCTTCAGCTTCTCCAGCGCCTTCATGCTGCGGGTCACGTCGACGGTGAGGAACTCGGTGACGTGCGGCGCGGTGAACGCCGAGGCCACCATGTTCTCCGCGGTCAGCTTGCGTACGCCCTTGACCGGGATGCGCTGCTCGCGGTCGCCGTTCAGCACGCTCACCGGCTGCGCCGGCATTTCCAGCGCCTTGTGTACGTCGTCCCGCGTGATCGACCCCAGTGGCCCGGACCCGGTGAGGGTGGCGAGGTCCACCCCCAGGTCCTTGGCGAGCTTGCGCACCGGCGGCTTGGCCAGCACCGGCCCACTGCGAACAGGCACCGCGACCGCAGCCGCCTGAGCGACCGGAGCAACCGGGGCGACCGGAGCCGGAGCCGCGACCGGAGCGGCCGGGATGACCGGTGCGGATGCGGCCGGCGCACTGATCCGGGGTCGCCGCTTCGCGCTGCTCTCCCGCACCCCGTACCCGACCAGCACCGGAGTGCGGCCCCCGCCGTGCGGCGTCGCCGCGGCCGGAGCCGCCGCCGGCTCGGGAGTGGCGGGAAGATCCCCGGCTCCCGGGTCGGTGTCGATCGAGATGATCGGCTGGCCCACCTCCACGGTGGTCCCCGCCTCGTGGAAGATCCGGGTGACCACCCCGGCCCACTTCGCCGGGATCTCCACGGCCGCCTTCGCCGTCTCCACCTCGACGATCGGCTGGTTCAGCTCGATCGTGTCGCCGACCTTGACGAGCCAGGCGAGGATCTCGCCCTCGGTCAGCCCCTCGCCCAGGTCGGGCAGGTTGAATTCCTTGATCCGGGACATCGCGGTCACCAGCCGAAGGAGCGGTCGACGGCGTCGAGCAGCCGGTCCAGATCGGGAAGGTACTCCTCCTCCGAGCGGGCCGCCGGGTACGGGATGTCGTAGCCGGTCACCCGCAGGACCGGGGCCTCCAGGGAGTAGAAGCACTCCTCGGTGACCCGGGCGGCGAGCTCGGCGCCGAGGCCGATGTTGCCGGGGGCCTCGTGCACCACGACCGCGCGGCCGGTCCGCTTGACCGACTCGAACAGCACCGGGTAGTCGACCGGGGAGAGCGAGCGCAGGTCGATGACCTCCAGGTTGCGCCCGTCCTCGGCCGCCGCGGCGGCCGCGTCGAGCGCGACGCGCACCATCGGCCCGTACGCCAGAATCGTGGCATCGGTGCCGGGCCGGGCGATCCGCGCCGAGTGCAGCGGGTGTGCGCCGCTCAGCGGCGCGTCGAGGTCGACCTCGCCTTTCTCCCAGTAGCGGCGCTTCGGCTCGAAGAAGACGACCGGGTCGTCGGAGGCGATCGCCTGCTGGATCATCGAGTAGGCGTCGGCCGGGTTGGAGCAGCTGACGACCTTGAGACCGGGGGTGTGCGAGAAGTACGCCTCGGGCGACTCGGAGTGGTGCTCGACCGCGCCGATTCCGCCGCCGAACGGGATCCGGATCACCATCGGCACCCGGACCTTGCCCTTGGAGCGGTAGAACATCTTCGCCACCTGGGCGACGATCTGGTTGTACGCCGGGAAGACGAACCCGTCGAACTGGATCTCGCAGACCGGCCGGTATCCGCGGATGGCCAGGCCGACCGCGGTGCCGACGATGCCGGCTTCGGCCAGCGGGGTGTCGATGACCCGGTCCTCGCCGAAGTCCTTCTGCAGACCGTCGGTGATCCGGAAGACGCCGCCGAGCTTGCCGACGTCCTCGCCCATGATGACGACCTTCGGGTCGTTCTCCAGGGCGCGGCGCAGGCCGTGGTTGAGGGCCTTGCCCAGGGTGATCGTCTCGGCCATCAGTGCCCACTCCCCTCGAACGACGCGTGGTACCCGGTGAACGCGGCGCGCTGCCGGTCGAGCTCCGGGGAGCCGGTGGGATAGACGTTGTCGAACATCGTGACCGGTTGTGGATCAGGCATCGCCAGCACCCGTTCCCGCAGGTCCAGGGCGAGTTTGCCGGCGGTGGCGTCGACCTCGGCGAAGAAGTCGTCGTCGGCCAGTTTCTGCTTGGCCAGGAACGCGGCGACCCGGGAGATCGGATCCTTCGCCTTCCACGACTCGACCTCGGAGGCGATCCGGTAGCGGGTGGGGTCGTCGGAGCTGGTGTGCGCGCCCATCCGGTAGGTGTACGCCTCGATCAGGGTCGGGCCCTGGCCGTTGCGCGCGTTGTCCAGCGCGGCCCTGGTCACCGCGTACGTCGCCAGCACGTCGTTGCCGTCGATCCGGATGCCCGGGAATCCGTAGCCGGCGGCGCGCCGGTACAGCGGGATGCGGGTCTGCCGCTCCAGCGGCTCGGAGATCGCGTACTGGTTGTTCTGGCAGAAGAAGACGATCGGGGCGTTGAACACCCCGGACCAGACGAACGCCTCGTTGACCTCGCCCTGGCTGGTCGCGCCGTCGCCGAAGTACGCGATGACGGCCTCGCCGTCGGCGCTGCCGGTCTTGCCGTCCATGGTGACGCCCATGGCGTAACCGGTCGCGTGCAGCGTCTGCGAGCCGATCACGATGGTGTAGCTGTTGAACTTGTGCTCGTTCGAGTCCCATCCGCCCTGATCGACGCCGCGGAACAGGCCGAACGGCATGATCGGGTCGATCCCGCGGCAGTACAGCACGCCGTGCTCGCGGTAGGTGGGGAACGCCATGTCCTGCGGGCGCAGCGCCCGGCCGGAGCCGACCTGAGCGGCCTCCTGACCCAGCAGGCTGGCCCAGAGCCCGAGCTCGCCCTGCCGCTGCAGGGCGGTCGCCTCGGCGTCGAGCCGGCGGACCGTCACCAGGTCGCGGTAGAGGCCGCGATACTCGTCGTCGGTGAAGTCGACCGAGTAGGTGGCGCCGTCCGCCGTGGTGACGCTGCCGAGGTGCTCGCCGTCGGGCGTGAGTAGCTGGACGAAGCCGCCCGCCGGGGCGTCGCTGCCGCCACCGGCTTTGCGTTCGCCTTTCGCCATCCGTGTCTCCCTGTATCTCTCTAGCGCCCGCGGCGGGTGTCGCCCGGCCACGCGGCGGACCACTGGGTGCCGCGCATGTGCCGGGTGAGGCTGCCGCGCGACGTTCCGGCGGGGACTGCGCCCCCATCGGGACGGCCCGCCGCTGCCCCGCTGGTCGGCGGAAGGCGACGGCGGCCGTGCCGTCGCCCCCATCCTGACAGAGGGAGTGAGGCGCGTTACAGAGTGCGTGGATCACGAATAGAGATTTTCTGCTGACGTATCGTTAAGGGTATTTGCCCGATTTAGTGGTTTTTGGGTCATCACTACGGTACGAATGGTCCGAACTTGCCGCTCCCGAACGAGCCATGGGTCGTTCACCCCTGTGACCGAGGCCGATCCAGGATGATCTTTGGTTCGAAAGGGACACCGGCGTGCCGCACCTGCCCGACGACGACGGCTACGAGCCGCCCCTCAAGGTGCTCAGGAAGCGGTTCAACGGTGTATACCGGGAGGACTACGGCCTGTCCGGGCCGACCCGGCGCTATCTCCTGCTGGTCGTCATGCTGGTCGGCCTCGCCTCGGTGCCGACCCTCGCCGTGATCACCGCGGGGACCAGCGAGATCGCCGGCAACGGTCGCAGCGGAGCGATGGACGCGCCCTTCCTCGCGCCTCCGGCGCCCGGCCCGGTCCGCTCGTCACCGTCCGGTCCGTCGCCCTCCCGATCGCCGATCGATTCCGGTACGTCGTCGACCGCGTCCCCGGGCGTGTCGCCGCCCCCCGGTCGCGACCCGGCGACCCTGCCGACCGTTCCCGGGCTGCCGCGGGTGCCGGACGAGTCGCCCGCGGCGCCGCCGCCCCGGCCGACCCCGCCCCGTCCGCATCGGACGCGCCCGCCCGCCGACCACGGGGTGTCCCGGCCGGCCCGGGTGATCCCGACGGTGCCCGGCCTGCCCGAGGTGCCCGACGACGACTGGCCCGGCCCGCTCGGCCGGCGCGCGCTGCCGTCCGACGATCCCGCCCCCGACGATCCGGGATTCGACGAGCCGGCATCCGGCGATCTGTCCGGAAGCGACAGCACCGCATCGGACGAACCGGATTCTTCAGATGACGCCGATTCCACGGACGACGGTGACGACGACGCCGATGAGCCGGACCAGGACGCCCCGCATCACAGGTGCGAGCCAGACATCATCAGCGACCGGCCCCGCGGCTGGTCCCCCACCAGCCGGAGGTCGACCGTGACCGAACGCCCGCACAACGTCAACGCCGCGCGGATCATCGAGTACAGCTACGGGGGCAGCGGCCGCAACGTCCGCAACGCGATGGCCCAGCCCCGCTCCGACGAGGCCCGCAACTCCAACCGCCCGTACCGCGGCCACCACCGCGCCGAGCACACCCTGCACGACGAGAACAACCCGGCCCGTCAGCGCAGCTCCCGGGTCGGCCGGCACCACCGGGAGCACATCACCGGCGAGCACCACGCCAACCACCGGTAGCTTGGCTCCCGGAGCGGCGCAGGCTCAGTCGTCGCCCAGCCGGTCGCGGTTGGCCTGCAGCCAGGCGTCGATGGCGCTGTCGTCGCTCGGGTCGACACCCTCGGCGATCAGCTGGGCGACCGCCGCGGTCGCCGGGCTGCGTCGCTCCCCGGTCGAGTACAGCCGGGCGAACTCCGGCACCAGTTTCTCCACCTCGGCGGCGGTCTCCGCGACCGCGGCCGGGGGCAGCCCGCGCCGCCAGGTGGCGTAGGCCGACCAGGCGCGGACCACCCGGGGCAGCATCGCGGCGTCGTCGATGTCCAGCACCGCCCGCCGGTGCACCCAGTCCAGCAGGAAGAAGCCGGCCACCGCCGGGCTCCAGCGCAGCGGGTCACCGCTGGACAGCGAGGCCGCGTGGTCGACGAGCAGGCCCAGGCAGAACTGCAGGGACGGCTGGTCGGTGTCCGGGCCGGTCAGCCCCTCCCGGGCGGCCTCCGGCGAGGCCAGGAAGTCGTGGATCAGCTCCGGCACCTTCGGCGGGTCGGGCTCGTCCAGCGGCGGGGTGGTGACCTCGGGCAGCACCGCCAGCCGGGCGCCGACCAGGGCCCGGTCGGTGGCCAGCGAACCGTCGGCGGGCAGCTCGCCCAGCTCGTCGGTGACCCGCAGATGCCGGCCCACCTCGTCGCGGGCCCGGCCCGGGTCCTCGTCCCGGAACCAGGTCAGCTCGTCGTGCTCGCAGACCGTGCGGACCTGGGTGAGGATCTCCGCCGAGCTCGCCACGAACACGTCCTTGACGATGCCGATGTTGTGGTCGACCAGCGCGACCAGGGCGTGCTCGGGACCGCCGTCGTCGGTGTCGTCATACGCGTACGTCACCAGGTAGGAGGTCTGGTCGCCGTAGACGTCGCCGTAGGCGTAGCAGCCGGTGACGTGCACCCGGCCGAGCTGACCGGCCCAGGCCGGGGCCTGCCGGCCGGGACCGACCCGGTCCGCGCCGTCGGCCGCCGGCACCAGGGTCGCGAAGACCTCGCGGATCGCCTCGGCGAACGGCTCGGCGCGCCGGTCGGTCGCGCTCAGGAACTCGCCGACGAACTCCTGGACGGCGGCCGCCCGGTCGCCCTCGGCCATCGCGTAGATACTGCCCAGCAGCGCTGCTCCGAGCATCTCGGCATCCAGCGCACAACTCAGCTGGAGAACGTCGCGGGCCGCGTGCAGCACCGCCTCGTACACACTCTGGGGTGCCGGCATGCCGCGAGCCTACCGCTCGCGGCATGCCGTCGGACTACTCCGAACGCACCACGCCGAGCGCCTCGCGCGCCTGCGCGTAGGCATTGAGCACCTCGCGGACCGGGGCCACCACGTACTGGCGGCCGACGTCGGTCACCGCGGCGCGCAACTTCTGCTCGGCCTGCCGCCGGGCCCGCCGCCCGCCCGCCTCGACCACGGGTTTCAGCAGCAGCCAGAGCAGCAGCCCGGCGAACAGGCCGCCGAGCAGCAGCACGGTGGCCAGCGGCACCGAGCCGACGTGCGGTCCGTCGATGTCCGGCAGTTTGAGGGCGCTCATCACGTAGCCCAGGATCAGCCAGAGCAGCCCGGCCGTGGCGGCGGCCAGCAGCACCCACTGCAGCCCGCCGACCAGTCGCCACCAGGCCGGCCGGTGCTCGGTGCCGAGATCGGTGGTGGCGATCGCGCGGTCCAGCGCGTCCGGCAGGTCGGCCGCCTTGGAGCGCGCCGCGGTGTTCAGCGCCGGCGCCCAGACCTCGGGCAGCGGGGCGGCGGCGCGTTTGGCGACGGTGCGCACCGAGAGCCCGACCGCGGATTTCTGCGCGGCGTCCGCCTCCGGCAGCGAGGTGCGCGGCACCACGTCGGTGGAGACCCCGTCGGTTTTCACCGGCTCACCCAGGTGCAGCTTGCGCAGCGGGTCCGGGCGCAACCGGCGCAGGCCGCGGACCAGCGGCCAGCCGGTGGCCGCGGCGGCCCGCAGCCGGTAGGACGCGGCCGCGGCGTCGGCCACCGCCGGCACCCCGGCGGACGCGGCCAGCGCGTCGGTCAGCTGCCGGACGGTGGCTCGGTCGACCTCGTCCTCGGCGGCCGGCGGTCCCATCATCGCGGCCAGCTCCTCGCCGGCCACGTCGACGTCGGCGGCGAGCCGGCGCAGCGCGGCCTGCCGGCCGGCCACCGTGCCCTCCAGCGCGCTGCGCAGCTCGTTCAGCATCCCGGGCTGCTTCGCCGAGGTGGCCAGCACCGGCGCGCCGGACAGCCCGTCGTCGTCGAGCAGCCGGCGCAGGTCGGTGAGCACCGCCTCGGTGTCCGGGGCGCTGAGCCGGTCGGCCTGGTTGAGCACCACGATGGTCACGCCGGCGTGCGTGTTGAACTGGGAGAGGTAGGCCCGGTGCAGGATCCGGTCGCCGTACTTCTGCGGGTCGACCACCCAGACGATCTGGTCGACCAGGCCGAGTAGCCGGTCCACCTCCAGCTGGTGGGCCTGCTCGATCGAGTCGAAGTCGGGCAGGTCGAGCAGGACCAGGCCGCGCAGCGAGGCCTCGTCGTCACCGTCCAGCGCGCTCTCCCGGACGAACCGCTGCCGGGGCAGCACGCCGACCCAGTCGAGCAGCCGGCTGGCCGGCTCCAGCGGGCCCCAGACCACGGCGTGCGCGGTGCCGGTGGTCGGCCGGCGCACCCCGACCGGGGACAGCTTGAACCGGGCCAGCGCGTTGAACAGGCTGGACTTGCCGCTGCCGGTGCTGCCGGCGAGCGCCACCACGGTGTGGTCCAGCGACAGCGTGAGCCGCCCGCTGGCCCGTTCCACCACGGTGTGCGCGGTGACCAGCTCGCTGTCCGGCAGGTACGGATCGACCAGCCGCAGGAACCTCGACAGCGCCTCCAACCGGCGGGTCAGGCTCTCGGCGTCCACCCGACCGGTGTCGCGCACGTTCTCCACCAGACTCATGACCCCGATCCGGTCAACGCGATGTCCTTCCTGGCGCTCTCCACCTCAGCGGCGGCTCGGCGCAACAGTGTGCCGGGTTCGGCCTCGCGGCGCACGATAGCGGTGCGGTCGGCGAACCGGGCCGCTTCGGCGGTGAGCAGCTCGTCGAAGCGGGCGACCAGCTCGGTGCGGGCCCGGGTGGCCAGACTGCGGATGGCCTGGTCACCGAAGACCGCCTCGAGCACCTTCTGTGCGGCGACCGTGGTGCCGGCCCCGACCGCGACCTCCAGCCCGGTCGGGATGAAGGCGGTCGAGGTGAACACGGCGATCATCACGGCCAGGCCGGCGCCGTTCACCGCGTACGCCGCGCCGCGGGCCACCGAGCGCTTGTCGCCGCCCTCCCGGCGGACCAGGTCGAGCACCCATTTCTGCCAGTCCCGGACCATCCGGTCGGCGCGCAGCGCGAGCCCGTCGGAGGCCGTCTTCAGCTCGGGCAGCAGCAGCGCCTCCCCGGCCGGGTGCGCCTGCCAGGCGGCGTAGGCCTGCTCGGCGGCGTCGGTCGCCACCCCGCGCAGCAGCGTGACCAGCTGTGACTCCAGCGCCACCTGCAGGTTGCGGCTGGGCTCGGGCCGGCCGGTGACCGCCGCGACCAGCCGGTCGCGCAGGTGCCCGACGCGGGACTCCAGGTTGCGCACGAGCTCGCCGGTGCCGATGAACTCCTGCCAGCGGGCCAGCACCTCGCCGCGGAGCAGCCGCCCGTCCTGCAGACCCTCGGCGATCGTCCGGCGGGCCGTCCGATAGGCCGACTCGACCCGCTCGTCCAGCGCCTGCGCCGTCCGGACCTGCTCCTCGGCCGCCTCGGCCAGGCCCTCGATCGCCGGGGCGAGCGCGGCCAGCGCGCCGTCCAGGGTCTGCCGGACCACCGCGTCGCGGGCCCGCGGGTCGGCCGAGAGCTGCGCGAACCACTGCTGGATCGGCTGGATCGCCGGATGCGGGAGCATGCCTCGCTCGTCCAGCTGACTTTCCGGCAGCACGAACAGCGGTGCGTTGCCCAGGTCGTGCTCGGTCAGCATCTCGCCCAGGTGCGCGGAGATCTCGGCGGCCGCGTCCAGCGGCACCCGGTCCAGCACCAGCGCGATCACCGTGCCGCGCAACCGGGCCGTCTTGAGCAGCTCCCACGGGACCGCGTCGGCGTAGCGCGCGGCGGTGGTGACGAACAGCCACAGGTCGGCCGCGGCCAGCAGCTGGGCGGCGAGCTTACGGTTGTGGTCGACCACCGAGTCGACGTCCGGCGCGTCCAGCAGGGCCAGGCCGGGCCCGATCCCGCGGGCGCCGATCACCTGCAACGAATTCGGGTCGTCGCTGGTCTTGACCGTGCGGATCAGGCCGGGCAGCAGATGCGGCTGCTCGAACCAGCCCAGGTTCTCCGGGTGCGCGACGAGCACCGGCGAGCGGGTGGTCGGGCGCAGCACCCCGGCGCTGGTCACCCGCTCCTGCACCAGGCTGTTGACCAGCGTCGACTTGCCGGCGCCGGTGGAGCCGCCGACCACCACGAGCAGGGGCGCGTCCAGCCGGGACAGCCGCGGGACCAGATAGTCGTCGAGTTGGGCGAGCAGCGCGGTGCCGACCCGGCGGGCCTCCTCGGCGGAGGGCAGCACCAGCGGGTACGACACCGTGCCGAGGGCCGCGCGCAGTCGGCGCAGGGCCGACGCGAGCCTGCCCACGGCGGGTGGGGGGCTGACCGGTGTGGTGATGCCGTTCTCCTTGTTCGCGGGACGGGCCATGCCGTACCCCGTACGATCAACAATGTCTGCTCGCGCCGGGCCGGCGCCTTCGGCAGCCGTGTTGACCTGGTTCTTGTTGCTTGTTACGGCGGGGTCGGCGGATGTGGCCCGAAGCCCTCCCGCCTCACCGCGCGTCGTCACGGATAAAGCGTGCACGATCTATCCAGGGCGAGCAACGGATACCGGTATGCCGTGACCGGACAGGTATAGAGGTTATGTACCGCGGTACGAGCCCGCAGCGCTCGACTTGCGTCACTCCGGCTCAACTTCGCTTTGACGGTTGGCGGACCCGTGGCATCATTGAGTCGGTCCCACTCAACCCTGTACGGACTCACCTTCGTACGACACAGCCGGTAACGAAGCGAGGAACACCATGGCACGTGCGGTCGGCATCGACCTCGGCACCACGAACTCCTGCGTCAGCGTTCTGGAAGGAGGCGAGCCCACCGTCATCGCCAACGCGGAGGGCTCCCGGACGACGCCGTCGATCGTGGCCTTCGCCCGGAACGGCGAGGTGCTGGTCGGCGAGGTCGCCAAGCGCCAGGCGGTGACCAACCCGGACCGGACCATCCGTTCGGTGAAGCGGGAGATCGGCACCAACTGGTCGATCGACATCGACGGTAAGAAGTACACCCCGCAGGAGATCTCGGCGCGGGTGCTGATGAAGCTCAAGCGCGACTCCGAGGCGTACCTGGGCGAGACCATCACCGACGCGGTGATCACCGTCCCGGCGTACTTCAACGACGCCCAGCGCCAGGCCACCAAGGAGGCCGGTGAGATCGCCGGCCTCAACGTCCTGCGGATCGTCAACGAGCCCACCGCCGCCGCGCTGGCGTACGGGCTGGACAAGGGCTCCAAGGAGCAGACCGTCCTGGTTTTCGACCTCGGCGGCGGCACCTTCGACGTCTCGCTGCTGGAGCTGGGCGACGGCGTCATCGAGGTCAAGTCCACCTCCGGTGACAACCACCTGGGCGGCGACGACTGGGACCAGCGGATCATCGACCACCTGGTGAAGACGTTCCGCGGCGAGCACGGCATCGACCTGTCCCAGGACAAGATGGCCCTGCAGCGTCTGCGCGAGGCCGCCGAGAAGGCCAAGATCGAGCTGTCCGCGGCCACCACCACCAGCATCAACCTGCCGTACATCACGGCCGGGGCGAACGGCCCGCTGCACCTGGACATGTCCCTGAGCCGGGCCGAGTTCCAGCGCATGACGCAGGACCTGCTGGACCGCTGCAAGGGTCCGTTCGAGTCGGCGATCAAGGACGCCGACGTCAAGCTCTCCGACATCGACCACGTCATCCTGGTCGGCGGCTCGACCCGGATGCCGGCCGTCACCGAGCTGGTGCAGAGCCTGATCGGCCGGGAGCCGAACAAGGGCGTCAACCCGGACGAGGTCGTCGCGGTCGGCGCCGCGCTGCAGGCCGGCGTACTCAAGGGCGAGGTCAAGGACGTCCTGCTGCTCGATGTCACCCCGCTGTCGCTGGGCATCGAGACCAAGGGCGGCATCATGCACAAGCTGGTGGAGCGCAACACCACCATCCCGGCGCACCGCTCCGAGGTCTACACCACCGCGGACGACAACCAGCCCTCCGTGCTGATCCAGGTCTACCAGGGTGAGCGCGAGATGGCGGCGTACAACAAGAAGCTCGGCACCTTCGAGCTGTCCGGCATCGCGCCGGCCCCGCGCGGCGTCCCGCAGATCGAGGTGTCCTTCGACATCGACGCGAACGGCATCGTGCACGTGTCCGCCAAGGATCTGGGCACCGGCAAGGAGCAGAAGATGACCATCACCGGTGGCTCCGCGCTGCCGAAGGAGGACATCGAGCGGATGATGCGCGACGCCGAGTCGCACGCCGACGACGACAAGAAGCGGCGTGAGGACGCGGAGACCCGCAACCTGGCCGAGCAGCTGCAGTGGCAGACCGAGAAGTTCCTGGCCGAGAGCGGCGACAAGCTGCCCGAGGAGAGCAAGGGCAAGATCGGCGAGGCGCTCGGCGAGCTGCGCGGCGCGCTGGGCGGCACCGACATCGAGAAGATCAAGTCGGCGCACGAGCGGCTGTCCCAGGTCTCCCAGGAGGCCGGCTCGGCGCTCTACTCCCAGGGCGAGGCCCCGCAGGCCGGCCCCGAGGGTGCGACGGGTGCTCCGGGCGGCGCGACCGGCGCGGGCCCGGCCGGCGGCAGCGGTGACGACGTGGTCGACGCCGAGATCGTGGAGGACGACAAGAAGTGAGTGCCGCGGACGACGACAACGACGGTCCGGTGACCGAGCGGGAAGTCATCCAGGGCGAGACCGACTCGGCTGCCGAGACGACTCCCGACACGAAGCGGAAGGCGGCCGGCGCGCACCGCGCCCGCGACGAAGAGGAGGGCGGAGCCCCGGTGGCCGAGGAGAGCAAGCCCGGCCTTGGCGCCGAGCTGGAGGCGCTGCGCGGCGAGCTCGACGAGCGGACCCACGACCTGCAGCGCGTCACGGCGGAGTACGCGAACTACCGCAAGCGGGTGGACCGCGACCGGGGCGCCGCGGCGGAGCAGACCACCGGCTCGGTGCTCACCGCGCTGCTGCCGGTGCTGGACGACATCGACCGGGCTCGCGAGCACGGTGACCTGGTCGGCCCGTTCGCCTCGGTGGCCGAGCAGCTCACCGCGGTGACCGGCAAGCTCGGCCTGGTCGCGTTCGGGGAGAAGGGTGACCCCTTCGACCCGAACCGGCACGAGGCGGTGGCGCACCTGACGTCCGCGGACGTCACCGAGCCGACCTGCGTCGAGGTGATGCGTCGTGGCTACACGCTGGGCGAGCGGCTGCTGCGCCCGGCGATGGTCGCCGTCGCAGATCCGGAGTGAGTTTCCGTCCCGGTCCCGCCCGCCGGTTCGCCGGCGGGCGGGACCGCACCCGCAAGTCGAGGAGGGAGGTCGCATGAGCTCGAAGGACTGGCTTGAGAAGGACTTCTACGCCGTGCTCGGCGTCAACAAGTCCGCCTCGACCGACGAGATCAAGAAGGCGTACCGGAAACTCGCCCGCGACCTTCACCCCGACCGCAACCCGGACAACAAGGAGGCGGAGGAGAAGTTCAAGGCCGCTTCCGAGGCGTACGACGTGCTCGCCGACGACAAGAAGCGCAAAGAGTACGACGAGATGCGCTCGCTGTTCGGCTCGGGCGCGTTCCGCCGGGGCGCCGGCCGGCCCGGTGCCGGTGGCGCCCAGTTCGACCCGTCCGACCTGTTCGGCGGGTTCACCGGGGCGGCCGCCGGCGGTGGCGCCGGGGCCGACCGCCGGTTCGGCGGCACCGGGTTCTCCGACATCTTCAGCTCGATCTTCTCCGGTGGCGGCGCCGCCGGCGCCCCGGCCGGCCGGCGTGGCCCGCAGCGCGGCCGCGACGTGGAGACCGAGGTGACGCTGGACTTCGCGCAGGCCGTGCGGGGCACCACGCTGCCGCTCACACTGCGCACCGCTGGCGCCTGCGACACCTGTCACGGCAACGGGGCGAAGCCGGGAACCATCCCGCGCTCCTGCGCGAAGTGTCACGGCACCGGGCTGATCTCCAGCAACCAGGGCTCGTTCAGTTTCTCCGAGCCGTGCCGGGACTGTTCCGGCTCGGGCAGCATCGTCGACGAGAAATGCCCGGAGTGCCGGGGCAGCGGCAGCGTCACCAAGAGCCGGACGATCAACGTCCGGTTCCCGGCCGGCGTCGCCGACGGGCAGCGGATCCGGCTGTCCGGCCGCGGCGAGCCGGGTGACCGCGGCGGTCCGGCCGGCGACCTGTACGTACAGGTCAAGGTGCGGCCCGATGAGCTGTTCGGGCGCAGCGGCGACGATCTGACGCTGACCGTGCCGATCACCGTGGCCGAGGCCGTCCTCGGCACCGACCTGCGGGTGCCCAGCCTGGACAACCCGGTGACGCTGCGGGTGCCGCCCGGCACGCCGAGCGGCCGCAAGCTGCGGGTCCGGGGCAAGGGGGTGGCCCGCAAGGAGGGCCAGTCCGGCGACCTGATCGTCACGGTCGAGGTGCAGATCCCGGTGGGCGTGACCGGAGAGGCGCGCGACGCGCTGGAGCGGTTCGCCAAACTGACCCCGCCCGCCGGGCGGGAGCGACTCGAAGCGCGCGTGCGCAAGACCGGCTAGGGACCCTCCGGAGGTGGCACATGTATGAGGAGATCAGCATCTCGGTGGAACAGGCCTCCGACGCGAAGGTCCTGATCATCTCGGTGGCCGCGCGGCTCGCCGGGATGCACCCCCAGACGCTGCGGCAGTACGACCGGCTCGGGCTGGTGCAGCCCGGCCGGGCCGGCGGTGGTGGCCGACGGTACAGCGAGCGCGATGTGGCGCTGCTCCGCGAGGTGCAGAAGCTGAGTCAGGAGGACGGTGTCAACCTGGCCGGCATCAAGCGGATCATCGGCCTCGAGCAGCTGGTCGCGGACCTGCAGCACCGGGTCGTCGAGCTGGAACAGCAGCTGGACGACGCGTACGCCCGCATCGCCGAAGTTGAATCGATGAACCCGTACGTGAGCCGGGGTGATCTGGTACGCCAGGAACGGCACTCGACGGCGCTGGTCGTCTGGCGGCCGCGACGCTCCCCGGACAGATGAGCGGCGGCCCTCCGGGTGGAGAGGGCCGCCGTCACGTCGAGTAGTGACCGACTGATTACCGTCGGTTGAAGAGGCCGATCCGGCGCGGATGGCGCACCAGGCCGCCCTCCATCCAGTCATGGTGGTCGAACAGCTCCGGCCGGGTCATCAGGACCCGGCAGTTGTGCGCCCAGATCTGCATCGGCTCGTCGCCGACCTCCTCGGCGCGCTCCACGAACTTCTTGAGCCGCCGCTTGCGCTGGCTGGTCGCGTTCTGCCGGACGCCGTCCGCCGCATAGATGTACATGCAGTGCTGCGCGAACCGGCGGGCCGGGCACTGCCGGTCCATGGCCAGCTCGAACAGGGTGGGGCCGAGCACGTCGCCGGAGATCAGCAGATCCCAGTCTTTCGGCATCGCACTCAGCGGCACCGCCTCGGGGTGGTAGGCCCAGGACTCCAGCTCCACCGGCCGGGGATCGACCGGGTTGCCGAACCCGATGAAAGTCGCCTCTCGCAAACTCAACGCCGCCGCCTTATTTACCGTTCGGAACGCGACGGATGACCCACTGTCCGTCGCGAGTGTCGAACGTCCCAATACAGAGAGTCGTCGCGGCGCAACGGTAGCGCGATCAACGGGTGAACGGAAGTGTCAAGAGTTCACATTCAGATACTGGACGGTAACTTTTTGGGCGCGCGACGGTCGGTCGCGTCACTCCGCGCTGGGCAGGGGTTTTGTAGATGACCGTTGGGCCGCCATCCGCCGTCTGACCAAATTTTTGAACCAAACGTAGTCTGATAGGCGGGCTAGCATCGGCCCGCAGACGACGGTGATCAAGACGTACGCGGTGGCGAGCGGAGCCAGCCGGGGCTCCACCCCGGAGGCGACCGCCAGCCCGGCGATCACCACCGAGAACTCACCGCGCGGGGTGAGCGCCAGTCCGGCCCGCAGCCGCCCGGGCAGCGCCACGCCGACCCGGCGGGCCGCCAGATAACCGGTGGCGGCCTTGGTCAGCATGGTGAGCACGGCCAGGCCGAGCGCCGGGAGCAGCACCGGCGGCATGTCGGACGGGTCGGTGGCCAGCCCGAAGAAGACGAAGAAGACCGCGGCGAACAGATCCCGCAGCGGCGACAGCATCTCGGTGGCGTGGTGCGCGACCGGACCGGAGAGCGCGATCCCGACCAGGAACGCGCCGACCGCCTCGGAAACCTTCAGCTCGGCGGCCACCCCGGCCACGAACAGGGTCAGGCCCAGCACGCTGAGCAGCAGGGCCTCCGGATCCTTCACCGACATGAACCGGCTGATCGCGCCGCCGTAGCGGATCGCCACGACCAGCACCGCGACCACGGTGACCACCGCGACCCCGAGCGTGCTGAGCCCGCCGGCCAGCCCCGCGCCGGCCAGCACCGCGGTGGCGATCGGCAGGTAGAACGCCATCGCCAGGTCCTCGATCACCAGCACCGAGAGGATCACCGGGGTCTCCCGGTTGCCGAGCCGGCCCAGATCGGCGAGCACCTTGGCGATCACCCCGGACGACGACACCCAGGTGATGCCGGCCAGCACCAGCGCCGCCTTCGCGTCCCAGCCGAGCAGCAGCGCGAACAGGGCGCCGGGCAGCGCGTTCAGCAGCATGTCGATCACCCCGGCCGGGGCCGCCGAGCGCAGGTTGCCGACCAGTTCGTCGGCGGAGTACTCCAGACCCAGCATGACCAGGAGCAGGATCACCCCGATCTGCGCGCCGATCCCGATGAACTCCTCGCTCGCCGAGAGCGGCACCAGGCCGCCGTGCCCGAAGAACAGGCCGGCCAGCAGATAGAGCGGGATCGGGGAGAGACCGAACCGGCGGCCGGCCCGGCCCAGCATCCCGAGGCCGAACAGCAGCGCGCCGATCTCGATCAGCAGGACCGTGGTGTGGTGCACGGCGGGTCAGCCGGTGGTGTCGCCGGCCAGGATGGCCGTCACGCCGTCCAGCCCGTGCCGGGTGCCGACGGCGACGACCACGTCGTTCGCCTCGAACTGGAAGGCCGGGCCGGGCGACGGGATCACCTCGCGATCGCGGAGCACCGCCACGATCGACGCGCTGGTGCGGGTGCGGGCGCGGGTGTCGCCGAGCTGCCGGCCGACGAACGGCGAACCGGCCGGCAGTGCGATCTGCTCGGTGAGCAGCCCGGCCGCCTGCTGGCGCAGCCCGGCCAACTGGCTGAGCATCAGCGACGCGCCGAGCACGTCGGCCAGCGCCTCCGCCTCGTCGTCGGTCAGCGGGATCGAGGCGAGGCAGGCATCCGGGTCGTCGACGTCGTAGAGGACCAGGTCACGGCGGCCGTTGCGGTGCGAGACCACTCCGACGGTGCGGCCGGAGGAGGTGACCAGGTCGTGTCGGACACCGATACCCGGCAGTGAGGTCTGTTCCACCCGTACGCGCACGAGCCCCACGTTATCCCGCTTCGGCCGCGGCCTCGGGCCCGATCGGCTCCGCTTCCCTCTCCGCTTTGTCCGCCGCCCGCGGCCTCGCGATTTCTGCCGGCGGCTTCGCCACCAGAAGCAGGAGCAGACCGAGCACCGTCAAGATCAAATTCATGGTGTACGCGAGTCGGTAGCCGAATTCCTGGGCCAACCCGAACAGGGGCGCGGCCAGGATGTTCCCGATCGGGAAGGCGTTGGTGAACATCGTGGTGGCCCGGCCCGGATGCGCCGGCATCAGATCCTGGACGTAGGAGATGCCCAGCCCGGAGCAGGTGGCGATGAAGACCGCGTTCAGCACCTGGGCGGTGGCCAACATCCCGGTGGAGTGCGCGGTGGCGGCCACCGTCTGGTAGGCCACCGCGGCCACGCCGCCGCCGAGGATCAGCCGGCGCAGCGGAACCCGGGTGCTCAGCGCACCGAAGCCCAGCATCAGCGGGATCTCCAGCGCGGCGCACAGCCCGAGGATCAGGCCGGTGTCACCGACCGAGCCGTGCAGGTCGTCGGTGACGTACAGCGACATGGCCTGCACGCCGAGCACCATCGTCGTGGTGAGCAGCACGAACCCGGCGATGATCGGATACATCACGCGCGGTGGGCGGGTGTCGTCCCGGCTGCTCTGCCCGGCCGGGGCGGGCGCCTCCGCCTCCGGCAGCCAGCGGGTCGCGATCAGGGCGGCCACCAGGTACATCACGGCGGCGGTGCCGTACACCCAGCGGAACGAGCCGACGTCGAGCAGGACCGCGGCCAGAGGTGGGCCACCGACCCAGGCGATCGAGAAGACGGTGCGCAGCGAGCTGATCCCCATCGCGGCGCGGCGGGGGTCTTCGCGGGCGAGCACCTGACGGGCGTACGCGAAAGATTGGGGGTAGAAGGACCCGGCCAGTGCGGTGACCGTCATGGTGATCGCGAGCAGCACCCAGTAGTCGCGCACCATCGAGGTCAGCCCGGTGCCGGCGAAGCCGGCCAGGGCGGCGGTGATCAGCAGCATCCGCCGCATCGGCCGGCGGTCCGAGACGCGGGCGATGAACTGCGACATGCCGACGCCGGAGAGTGACGCGACGATCAGGAACGCGGAGACCTGGAACGGGTTGGCGTGCACCGCGGTGCTGAGGAACAGGCCGAGGAACGGGCCGACCACCGCGGTCGCGATCCCGGAGGCGAGAAACATGAAGCCGAGCGGGACCAGCCGCCGCGACAGGAGGCGCGTCACCTTGCCAACCTATCTCGCTGGAGAGCGCTCTCGCTGATGGTGACTGTCACCCTTCCGACACGCGTTAGAGTTGAGTGGAATACGCTCAAGTCTGTGGGGTTGTACCCGTTGGGAACCGACCAGGGGAGCTCATGAACGCCGAACGTCTGACCACGAAGAGCCGCGACGTGATCAAGAGCGCGGTGGCCACCGCCGCGCAGAGCGGCCACGCCACGGTGGAGCCGTGGCACATGCTGCTGTCACTGCTGGACACCGCCGGTTCGACGGCGCCGGCGCTGCTGCGCGCCGTCGGCGCCAACCCGGCCGACGTCCGCCGGGCCGCCGCCCGCGCCGTCGAGCAGCTGCCCAGCGCCCGCGGTGCCAGCACCGCCGAGCCCAGCCTGTCCCGGGAGTTCGTCAACGCGATCGGTGAGGCCGAGCTGATCGCCCAGCCGCTCGGCGACGAATACGTCTCGACCGAGCACCTGCTGGCCGGCCTGGCCCGCGGCGGCGGCGCGGTCAGCCAGACCCTCAAAGCGGCCGGCGCCGCCGAGGACGCGCTGGTGGCGGCATTTCCGCAGGTCCGCGGGGGCGATCGGAAGGTGACCAACGCCGACCCGGAGCAGACCTACAAGGCGCTGGAGAAGTACAGCGTCGACCTGACCGCGCTGGCCCGCGAGGGCAAGATCGACCCGGTGATCGGGCGGGACGCCGAGATCCGCCGGGTGGTCCAGGTGCTCTCCCGGCGCACCAAGAACAATCCGGTGCTGATCGGTGAGCCGGGCGTCGGCAAGACCGCGATCGTCGAGGGCCTCGCCCAGCGGATCGTGGCCGGCGACGTACCGGAAACTCTGCGCGACAAGAAACTGGTCTCCCTCGACCTGGGCGCCATGGTCGCCGGCGCGCAGTACCGGGGCCAGTTCGAGGAGCGGCTCAAGAGCGTGCTCGAGGAGATCCGCGGGTCGAACGGGCAGGTCGTCACGTTCCTCGACGAGCTGCACACGGTGGTCGGCGCCGGCAAGGGCGAGGGTTCGATGGACGCCGGCAACATGCTCAAGCCGATGCTGGCCCGCGGTGAGCTGCGGATGGTCGGCGCCACCACGCTGGACGAGTACCGCGAGCACATCGAGAAGGACCCGGCCCTGGAGCGGCGCTTCCAGCCGGTCGTGGTCGGCGAGCCCACCGTCGAGGACACCATCGGCATCCTGCGCGGGCTCAAGAGCCGGTACGAGGCGCACCACCGGGTGCAGATCACCGACGCCGCCCTGGTCGCCGCGGCCAGCCTGTCCGACCGCTACATCAGCGACCGGTTCCTGCCGGACAAGGCGATCGACCTGATCGACGAGGCCGCCTCCCGGCTGCGCATGGAGATCGACTCGCGGCCGGTCGAGCTGGACCAGCTGCAGCGTCAGGTGGACCGGATGCGGGTGGAGAAGCTCGCCCTCGAACGCGAGACCGACCCGGCCTCAGTGGCCCGGCTGGAGCGGCTCGACCGCGACCTCGCCGACCGCGAGGAGGAGCTGACCGCGCTGAACGCCCGCTGGGAACGCGAGCGCGGCGGCCTGAACCGGGTCGGCGAGCTGAAGAAGCAGCTCGACGAGGCGCGGGCGGCGCAGGAGCGGGCCCAGCGCGACGGCGACCTGCTGCAGGCGTCCCGGCTGCTCTACGAGGTCATCCCGGGCCTGGAGCGGGAGCTGGCGACCGCGGCCGAGTCGGAGGAGGAGACGACCGAGCCGCCGATGGTCAAGGAGGAGGTCGGCGCCGACGACATCGCCGAGGTGATCTCCTCGTGGACCGGCATCCCGGCCGGCCGGATGATGGAGGGCGAGACCGCCAAGCTGCTCCGCATGGAGGAGTCGCTGCAGGCCAAGGTCATCGGCCAGCGCGAGGCCGTGGCCGCGGTGGCCGGCGCGGTCCGCCGGGCGCGGGCCGGCATCGCCGACCCGGACCGCCCCACCGGCAGCTTCCTGTTCCTCGGCCCGACCGGTGTCGGCAAGACCGAGCTGGCCAAGGCGCTGGCCGGCTTCCTGTTCGACGACGAGCGGGCGATGGTCCGGATCGACATGAGTGAGTACGCGGAGAAGCACTCCGTGGCTCGTCTCGTCGGCGCCCCGCCCGGCTACGTCGGATACGAGGAGGGTGGCCAGCTGACCGAGGCGGTGCGCCGCCGGCCGTACAGCGTCGTCCTGCTCGACGAGGTGGAGAAGGCCCACCCGGACGTGTTCGACGTGCTGCTGCAGGTGCTCGACGACGGGCGGCTCACCGACGGGCAGGGACGCACGGTCGACTTCCGCAACGCGATCCTGGTGCTGACCTCGAACCTGGGCTCGGCCAACTCGGACTTCACGATGAGCGACGAGGAGCGGCACGACGAGGTGCTCGCCGCGGTGCGGGCGCACTTCAAGCCGGAATTCCTGAACCGGCTCGACGACATCGTGGTGTTCCACGCCCTGACCAGGGACGACCTGATCAGGATCGTCGACATCCAGCTGGCCCGGCTGCGGGCCCGGCTCGCTGAGCGGCGGCTCACCCTGTCGGTGGCCGAGGATGCGGTGGACTGGCTGGGCGAGCACGGGTACGACCCGATCTACGGAGCCCGGCCGCTGCGGCGGCTGGTCCAGGCGACGATCGGGGACCTGCTGGCCAAGGCCCTGCTCGCCGGTGAGATCCGGGACGGGGACACCGTGCAGGTGGCGTTGAACTCGGCGAAGGACGGGCTGGCGGTCCAGCGCGGCTGAGACTCCGGGTTCTGCGGAGTTCGGCCGCGGGTGACGACGAGGCCCCGGGGGTACATACCCCCGGGGCCTCGCTTGTGGCATTTTGTCGCTATGAAGCGGTTTTCTGGTGTCGGTAGGCGTGGGTCATCAGAATGTCCGAGAAGGCGTGTTCGCCGTCAGCGGACCAGATCCTGATCCCGTCACGATGGAGTTGATACCGGACATCCTCGAAACGGGTCCGGGTGTCGTCATGGTGAACGACGGTCAGGGTGTCTGCGTGCGGCATGGGACTCACCGGTCCTTGTCAGGTCTGGGGTGGCCGCGGTGTGCTCACGCGGCCGGCGTAATGGGGAAGGTGCCCGTGGACGGTCAGCCTCGGCCCCGGCGATAGGTGAGCGGGGCGGGCGACTCATGAAGGCAGAGGGCGGCACTGGAGGACTCTGATACCTGCCAGGCGCCACGGGATGGAGTCTAGGGGTTGGCGGCCAGCGATGTAGCCCCTCGAACGAGCGACCCTTTGCGGCGATTTGAGGCATCGTCGCCCGATGTTGCCACAGGCTTGCGCAGCGTGTGGGCCGGTCGCGGTCCTCGCCCCCGGCCGATACCGTGAATGGATCTAGAGGAGGACTCTGTGACCGTTCCCACATACCCCCCGTCCTATCCAGCGGCGCCGCCACCGCCAGGGGGTCGCCCGGCCACCGTGACCGTCGCGTCGGTGCTGCTGTTCATCGTCGCGGTCCTCCAGGTGGGGTACGCGATCCTCGCCTTCTCCGCGCTCAACAAGGCCGGCGACGTCTACGACGAGGAATACGGCAGTACCGACTTCCAGGACATCGGCACCGGCATCACCACGATCGGCGTCTTGCTGATCATCGTCTATCTGATCCTGGCGATCGGGCTGGGCCTGCTCGGCTTCTTCAACCTGCGCGGCAAACAGCCGGCCCGGGTGATCACCTGGGTCACCGCCGGTGTGCTGATGTGCTGCTCAGTCGTCGTACCGTCGACCATGACCGCCCTGGTCACCGACTTCGCCTCGGTGGTGCACGACTCGAACGGGACCAGCGGGCTGCCCAGCCAGCACGAACTCGACACCCGGCTGGCCGGGGTGGTGCCGGACTGGTTCGACACCTTCGGGCTGTTCTTCACGCTGTTCGCGCTGGCCGCCCTGATCGCGGTGGTGATCCTGCTCTCGGTGCCGCCGTCCAACCGGTTCTTCCGGGGGATGACCGGCGGGTGGAGTCCGTACCAGCCGGGATATCCGGCGGGGTATCCGCAGGCGGGGGCGGGGTATCCGCAGCAGCCGGCTTACGGGCAGCCGTATCCGGGGGGTTACGGGCAGCCCGGGGCGGGTTGGGCTGGTGGCTATGGGCAGCCTGGCGCGGGTTCGGCTGGTGGCTATGGGCAGCCCGGATCGCCCGGGCAGCCCGGCGCCTTTGGTCAGCCGGGACATGGCGCATCCGCGCAGCCGGGGTTCGGGCAGCCTGGGCAGCCCGCTCCCGGACTGCCGCCCTATCCGGGGCAGCCTGCCGCGTACCCGCCGCCGGTCAGCGGTCCCGGCGCCTATCCGGCGCCGACGAGCGGTCCCGGCGCCTACCGGGTGCCGACGAGCGGACCGGGTGCCTACCCGCCGCCCGGATACTCGCCCGCGGGCCCTGGCGGCTCGGCGACGCCGTATGCGTCGCCGAGTGCCGCAGCGGGCTCGCCGCCGCCGTCGGATCCGTTGGCGGAGTTCGGGCCGCCCAGCGATCCCTGGCAGTTGCCGCCGTCACCGCCTGTCCCGCCGTCGCCGTCGCCGTCGCCGTCCGTCCCGCCACCGCCGTCCGATTCGTCGACGCACAGCCCGTTGCCGTCCGGCTCGTCGCCGGATGCTGACTCGTCGGCCGGTTGGGCGCCGTCCGACACCGGTGATGCGCCTTCAGCGGTGTCCTCAGATTCGGCTCACGATTCGTCTCCCTCGTCCGCTCCCTCTTCGGCCTCTTCGGCCTCTTCGGCCTCTTCGGCCTCTTCGGCCTCTTCGGCCGCGTCCTCCTCCGACTCCGGGTCGTCCTCGGGCTCGTCGCCCTCCGGTGGATCCCACTCCTCTCCTTCAGCCGCCGGCGACCGGTTGCCGCCGGCCTCCTCAGCCGCCGGCGACCGGTTGCCGCCGGCCTCCTCAGCCGCCGGCGACCAGTTGCCGCCGGCTTCCTCAGCCGCCGGCGACCAGTTGCCGCCGGCTTCCTCGGCCGACGGCCAGCGGCCGCCGCACGACCCGGCCTGATCGACCGGCCCGGCCCGATCGGCCGGCGCCCGTCCATCCTGCCGCGCATTTCCCGAACCGGTCCGTCTGTCCACAGGCGGACCGGTTCAGTTATCCACAGGCATTCCGGTCCGCCCACGGCACACCCCGGCGACGCGGTAGGTTTCCTGCCAGCCGAACACCGCGGGAGCGATCGATGTCCTATTCCGCCCAGCCGCCCGTCACCGCAGCGCCGCCGCCGCCGTCCACCGGCGCGCGGCCGCCCGCCGTGACGACCGCCTCCACCCTCTTGTGGCTGATGGGCGCGGCCGGACTGCTCTATGCCATCGCCACGATCGTCGTCGCCACCGGCACGGTCAGCCGGTTCCGGGACGCCGCCTCCGGCGACGCCGCGGACAACTTCGTCACCGTCGTCTGGCTGGGCGCCGCCCTGTCCGCGGTGCTGTCGATCCTGTTCTTCGCCCTGTTCGTGGTCCTCGGCCTGGCCCTGCGCCGGGGCAGCCGGGCCGCCCGGATCGTCGCGCTGGTCGTCTGCACCCTGGGCACGCTCGGCGGCGTCGCCGGCCTCATCACCGCCGTCGTCCAGCGCTCCGGCGACCCGGCGCCGGGTTCGCTCAGCGACGCCCTGGGCTCGGCCTACCCGGAGGGCTGGCTCGGCCTCAACATCGTCGTCTGCGCCCTGCAGGCCCTCGGCTACCTCGCCGTCGGGGCGATGCTCCTCGCCTCCCCGCGCGCCTTCTTCGGCCTGGCCCCCAGCCGCCCGGCCAGCCCGCCCGGCACGCACCCGAGCGCGTTCCCGCAGCCCGGACCCGGCACGCACCCCGGCGTGTTGCCCCAGCCCGCGCCCGGCGCCTACCCGGGCGCATTCCCCCAGTCCGTGCCCGGCGTCCAGCCGGGTTCCGGCGCTTATTCCGCGCCCACCGCCTACCCGCTGCCTGGCGACCATCCCGGATCCAGTGCTTTTCCCGTGTCCGGCGTCTATCCGGGATCAGGCGGATATCCAGGGTCCGGCGACGCCTACCCGGGGCCGGGTGCTTACCCGGGGTCCGGCGCCTACCCGGGGCCGGGTGCTTATCCGGGGTCCGGCGCCTACCCGGGGCCGGGTGCTTACCCGGGCTCCAGCGCCTATCCCGGGCTCGGTGCGTACGTCGCACAGCCGGGGGATTCCGAGGCTCAGGCTGGTGCGCTCCCGCAGCAGCCGGGCGGTGCGCCGATGACCCCTTCGCCTTACGCTCCGCACCTTTCTCCGTACGGTCCGGCCGGTCCTCCCGGCTTCACGCCGCCCGTGCCGCCTTCGGTGGATCACTCCGCCTACATGCCCCCGGCCGCGTCTCCGTCCGGATATCCGCCCATCGGTGGCGTCCCGACCCAGTCGGCCGCTGCAGTGTCGTCAGCGTCCCCGGCCCCGGAAGCCCCGGCAGCGCCGGCTCAGGCAGCGCCGGCTCCGGCAGCTTCGGCTCCGGCAGCCCCGGCAGCCCCGGCAGCCCCGGCAGCCCCGGCTCCGTCGTCTGCGACCGCCGATCCCACCGCGCATCCGGCCGAGCCGGCCCCGGAGACGCCCGATGCTCTTCCGGGCTCGGCTCGACCGTCGGGGGCAGCGGACGGATCTCAGGCCCCGGCCGGCTCGGCGGCGGGAACCTTCGATGGCTCTCGGGCCCCCGCCGGGCCGGGTGACGGGCCGTTCGCATCGGTCGGGTTCCCGACGGTGGCGGGTGTCGATGGTGGCGCGGCGGGTGACTCGGGTACTTCCGGCGGGGTCGCAAAAGGGGCTTCCGGGGAGGGCGAGCGATCGTCGGACAGCGTCACGCACCGTTCGAACGCTTCCTCAAACGTGAGTCCGGTTACGCAGCGTGGGCAAGGACACATCGGAGACTCCGCTCGCCCGGGTGATCCTGGGGCGAACCGCCCCGCGCCTGGATCTGATGACGAATACTGGCGCCGACCGGAAGAGTGACCATGCGGAACCACGCCTAGATCCGGACTCGTATCGACGACTGTGGGTCACTCGAACGGGTACAGACGGTTTCCTTCACTGTCACCCGATCGGCTGTCCGGATAGCAGTAGATCGGCCGTCCGGTGGGTGTTTTCGCCTGGACGGACAAACGTGATTCCGGGGGTTCACAGCACTCTCACAGCGCGGCTACCAGGTCATCTTGAGGGGTGGATGGGTACCGTGGCGGTGTTAGGTGCTTTGAGCTGCATCTATGGTCGCCGGAAAGGTCGAGATCCGTTGCACCTTTGGTAAACCTTCTTTACAGAGGCGTGCAGAGCCCTGGGTCAATAGTTCCGTTCCGTCCCGGCGGGGCGAAAGATTCCGGTTTCCTTCAAGCCAGTACGCTCGATGTCATGAAGGCACGGCACGACCTGGGTAAATTCATCACTGAATTGCCCGTCGCACAGCGTGGCGTCGTGCTTTCATCGGGTCGTGAGGCGCGTAGCGACCCGTTGATCGCGCAGCGTGGCGTGATGGTGTCGACGCGTTCCGTGCCGAGTCATCGTTCGGATCGGTGAACCGAAACAATCGATGAATTGACAATGTGGGTTGGCTCACTCCCGAGATGGGGATCGAGAGCTCGACACGGATGGGTAGCGACCAAGTGGCGGCTGAGGCGTTGCAGGAGGCAGAGACCGAAGTCGGTGTCGGCGGAAAGGTTGATCGGATGAGTGGTGTGGGCCGGGTCCCCGGGTCGCGTCGCCGGTTGACCGACACGGCGATCGAAGTCGGCCTTACGGCCTGAAAGTTAGCCGGTTCGTTCCTGCACCCATGCAGGAGAATCGATGCAGTTGGTGGAAGGATGGAGATCGTGGGAACTGCGTTGGCGGAAATGACGATGCCTCAGATCTCGCCGCTTGCCGGCGAGCCTATTGAACGCGCCGACGCCGAGCGCCTGGCGGGAGTGCTCAAGGCGCTCGCCGACCCGGCACGGCTGCGGCTGCTGAGCCTTATCCAGTCAGCGACGGACGGTGAGGCGTGTGTCTGTGACCTGACGGCTCCGCTGGGCCTTTCGCAGCCGACTGTGAGTCACCACCTGCGGATCCTGACCGAGGCGGGTCTGCTGGAGCGCGAGAAGCGGGGGGTGTGGGCGTACTACCGCCTCGTGCCGACCGCCATCGCGACCATCGCCGACCTTCTGACGCCGCCCCGCAAGCGGGCGACGAAGAAGGCTCGCTGATCGATGGGCACTGCCTGGCGTCACTGGAACGTGGGGCGTGACGCCAGGCCGAGGACCTCTTCCCCGGCCACCCCTGGCGATTCGAGGAGGGACGCGTGAACTACGTGCCCGGTGACCTGCGTGATCAGCTCGCGCACGTGGGTTACGACGTGGTCCAGGCGGGTCTGGTCTGTGGATCCGGCGGCAATCTGTCCGCACGGATTCCGGACGAGGACGCCATCTGGATCACCGCGAGCGGTACCTGGCTCGACCGGCTCAGCCGGCCCAGCTTCGTGCCGGTCGACATCACCGACGGTGAGGTCGTGGCGATCGGCAACATGCCGCCGCCGCGGATCGAGCCGACCAGCGAGCTTGCGCTGCATCTCGCTCTGTACCGGGCCCGCCCGGACGTCAACGCCGTGGTGCACCTGCATCCGCAGACGGCGTTGCTGCTCGACGCGCTCGGCGAGCACATCCGGATCGTCACCACGGACCACGCGTTCTATCTGCGCCGAGTGTCCACCGTGCCGTTCCGGCTCCCCGGCACCACCGAGCTGGCCGCGCTGACCGCGGCCATGGCCGCTGACGGGACCGACTGCCTGGTGCTCAGCCAGCACGGTTGCGTCGTGATGGGCGACTCGGTGGAGTTGGCGCACAAACGTGCCCGCAACCTGGAGGAGGCGGCCACGCTGACATACCGCGCTCTCGCCGCCGGCCGCCTGGAGAATCTCCGGGACTGCCCGGAGGCATTCCTGGACCGGCTCGCCGGCTCCGCCGCGGTCACTGTCTGACGCACCACACCGACGCTGCCAGCCGGCCGTCCCTAAGGCCGGCTGGATCGCGTCCCTTCCCTCGGCCTCATCCCGGCCGGCTGCTGTCCGCCCGGCCGATCCATCGCCGCTCAGGGTGCGGACGATTCGCACACCGCTCCAGGGGCCGGCCGATTCACGGAACCGTCACCACTCCCTCGCCGCCGCTCACTAGCGGCTCGCTGGGCTTCGAGGTCTCGATGGCGTACGTACGCCTCATCGCCATGGAGTGAAATCGCACCGCGCCGCCGAGCGGTCGTGCCGCGCCGGAACGCCGGGCCGGATGCGCGAGCGGCCGGCCCCCGGGAGGGGGACCGGCCGTCGTGGTGGACGTCAGGTCAGGCGCGGTGCCCCCCGGGAGGGGGACCGGCCGTCGTGGTGGACGTCTGGTCAGGCGCGGTGCGAACGCGGCCGGCGCGGGCGATCCTCGTCGTCGTCCTCGTCGCGCAGGTGGGCCGCCTCGGCGAGGCCGGCGATGCTGGCCGCGGCGACGACGCCGACCGCGGCGGCCGGCTGCGGGCCGGTGTGCGTGCCGTTCTTCTTCGCCTTCCGCTCGCGGAGGATCTCGATGAAGATCGGTAGCGCCGAGATCAGCACGATGATCACGACGACCGGCAGGATGTAGTGGTCGATCTTGTCGCCGACCGCGTGGTAGATCTGCTTGGCCAGCGCGTAGCCGATCAGCAGCACACCGTCGGTCCAGATCACGCCGCCGACCACGTTCCACAGCAGGAACTGCCGGGCCGGCATGCCAAGGGTGCCGGCCACCGGGTTGAGGAATGTCCGCACCACGGGGATGAACCGGGCCAGCACCACCGCCTTGGCCGGCCCGAACTTCTGGAAGTAGTGCTCCGCCTTGTCCACGTACTCGCGCTTGAACAGCTTCGAGTCGGGACGCTCGAACATCCGGCGGCCGTACCGCGCGCCGAGGTAGTGCCCGAACTGCGCACCGGCGATCGCGCAGATCGGGGCGCCGATCAGCAGGCCGGCCAGCGAGATCCGGGTGCCGTCGCCGAACAGCGCGTCAGCCACCGGCGAAGCCGCGATGCCCGCCAGGAACAGCAGCGAGTCGCCGGGGAAGAAGAAGCCGATCAGCAGGCCGGTCTCCGCGAAGAGGATGGCCCACACCCCGTAGAGGCCGAAGGTGTGCAGCAGTTGACTCGCGTCCAACGGGTTGAGGGCGAGCTGCTCGGTGAGCGCACGGATGTCCACGAGAAGCAGGGTACCGGCCCTCCGGTCGCCCTCACCTGTACGACCGCTGTGGATACCTTGTGCTGGTCACCGGCCCGGGGGCATCGGCGGACACCCCCGGGATCCGGCTCATAGACGCGGGTCGACCGGCTCCGACTCGGCCGCCAGGATGGCGAAGACCAGCTCGTGCACCCGCCACGACGGCGCGCCCTCGGCCAGCCGGTCGAGTGCCGCCAGGCCCAGCCCGTGCTCGCGCAGCGCCAGGTTCCGTTTCCGGCCCAGGTTGCGCTGCCGCAGCCGGGTGAGCTGCTCGGGCCGGGTGTACTCCGGGCCATAGATGATCCGTAGGTACTCCCGGCCGCGGCATTTCACGCCGGGCTGCACCAGCCGGCCCTTGCCGTCGACCGCGGCGAGACCGGCGAACGGCTTCACCACCATGCCCTCGCCGCCGGCCCCGGTCAGGGTCAGCCACCAGTCGGTGGCGGCCGCCTCAGCCGCCGGGTCGGCCAGGTCGACCACCATCCGCCGGGTCGGGGTGAACAGCTCCGGATCGGCGGCCACCAGACGGTCGGCGATCGCCAGGTGCCAACCGTGGTCCCTGGTCGCGTAGGTCGTCCCGGCGCCGGCCAGCACCGCGAACGGGGCGAGGGTGACGCCGGTCAGCCCGTCGGTCGGCTTCACGTACGACCGGTAGGCCGCCGAGTAGCCGTCGATCTCCGAGGAGCGCAGGGCGAGCCGGTCGCGCAGGGCGGCCACGTCCAGGCCGCGCCCGGCCACCTGGTCGACCACCGCCAGGGCGACCGGCAGCGCGGCCCGGCCGGCCGCGCCGACCCCGGCGTACTGCTCCCGGATCAGGCTGCCGGCCTTGGCCGACCAGGGCAGCAGCTCGGTGTCGAGCAGCAGCCACTCGGTCTCCAGCTCGGCCAGGACCGGCTCGATCGCGGCGCGCACCCGGGCCAGCAGCGGCTGGTCGAGCTCCGGCCCGAAGAACGGGCGACCGGTCCGGGTCCAGATCGCGTCACCGGTGCCGGATGCGGAGACCCGGACCACGGCCCGCGAGCCCATGTGCTTCTCCTCGCAGACCACCCGGTCGACGCCGGCCCCGCGCAGGTCGGCGAAGGCGGACGACGGGTGCTCCAGGTAACCCTCGACGGTCGAGCTGGAGCACGGCGCCATCGTCGGCGGCAGCCAGATCAGCGTTTCCGGATCGACCGAGAAGCGACCCATCACCTCCAGGGCGGCGGCGGCGTTCTCGGCCGGGACGGTGGTCCGCCCGTACCCGTAATCGAGGTGCTTGCGGCCGGTGACGTCGGCGATGTCGAGCCCGCGGTCCGGTTCGGCGACGGCCGTGAACAGCGGCCGGACCGGCGCGTAATACTCCTTGGCCGCCGGGGTGTCGACCAGCTCGCGCTCCGGCCAGCGCAGCGCCGTCAGGGCACCGCCGAAGACACAGCCGGTGTCCAGGCAGATGGTGTTGTTGAGCCACTCCGAGCGCGGGGTGGGCACGTGGCCGTAGACGACGGCGGCGGACCCGCGGTACTCCTGCGCCCACGGGTAGCGCACCGGCAGGCCGTACTCGTCGGTCTCGCCGGTCGTCTCGCCGTAGAGCGCGAAACTGCGCACCCGGCCCGAGGCCCGCCCCTGGTATGCCTCCTTCAGCCCGGCGTGCGCGACCACCAGCTTGCCGTCATCCAGCACGTAGTGGCTGACCAGGCTCTCGATGAAGGTCCGCACCTCGGTGACGAACTCGGCCGGCTCGGCGGCCAGCTGCTCCAGTGTCTCGGGCAGGCCGTGGGTGAGCTGGACGTTGCGCCCGTTCAGCTTGCGGGCCAGCTTCTGCTCGTGGTTTCCCGGCACACAGATCGCGTGGCCGGCCGCCACCATGCCCATCACCAGACGCAGCACGCCGGGCGAGTCGGGCCCACGGTCGACCAGGTCACCGACGAAGACGGCGGTGCGGCCGGCCGGATGTGTCGCGTCGATCGGGCGGCCGGCCGCGTCCCGGATCAGCTCCCAGCCGAGCTTGCCGAGCAGCGTCTCCAGCTCGGCGCGGCAGCCGTGCACGTCACCGACGATGTCGAACGGGCCGTGCTCGTCGCGCCGGTCGTTGAACAGCTTCTCGTAGCGGATCTCGGCGGCCGCGATCTCCTCCGGGCCGCGCAGCACGTGCACCTTGCGGAACCCCTCGCGGGCCAGCTGCCCGAGCGAGCGTCGCAGGTCACGGTGCATCCGGGAAACGACCTGGCGGCCGAACGTCCGGTCCGGCCGGGCCTGCGTGCGCTCCCAGGCGAGCGCCTCGGGCACGTCCAGCACGATCGCGACCGGCAGCACGTCGTGCTCGCGGGCCAGCTTGATCAGGGCGGCCCGGCCGTGCGACTGCAGGTTGGTCGCGTCGACCACGGTGAGCCGGCCGGCCGCCAGCCGCTTGCCGGCGATGTAGTGCAGCGCGTCGAACGCCTCGGCGGAGGCGGCCTGGTCGTTCTCGTCGTCGGCGATCAGCCCGCGGAAGAAGTCCGAGGAGAGCACCTGGGTCGACGCGAAGTGGGAGCGGGCGAACGTCGACTTGCCGGATCCGGAGATGCCGACGAGCGCGACCAGGCTGAGCTCGGGAATGTCGATCATGCGGTCACCTCCGTCCGGGTGAAGAGAGCGAGCTGGGTGGGCGCCCCGGTGGTCTCGTCCGGGTCGCCGACGCCGCGGATGGTCACCGTGTAGCCGTGGCGCTCCGCGACGTCCGCGGCCCAGGCCGCGAACTCCGCGCGGGTCCACTCGAACCGGTGGTCCGAATGGCGCATGCCGGAAAGACCCGCGTAGTGCACGTTGTACTCCACGTTCGGCGTGGTCACGACGACCGCGCCGGGGCGGGCCCGGCCGAACACGCTGGCCTCCAGAGCGGGCAGCCGGGGCGGGTCGACGTGCTCGATGACCTCCATCAGCACGGCCGCGTCGTAACCGGTGAGGCGATCGTCGTGATACGTCAGCGCGGTCTGGATGAGCTTGATCCGGTCGCGCTGCCGCTGCGGCATCCGCTCCAGCCGCAGCCGGCGGGCCGCCTGATCGAGCGCCCGGGAGGAGACGTCGGCGCCGACGATCTCGGTGAACCGGGAGTCCCTGAGCAGGGCGCTGAGCAGCGCGCCGGGACCGCAGCCCAGGTCGAGCACCCGGCTGGCCCCGGCCTCGGCCAGCGCCGCGAGCACCGCGTCCCGGCGCTGCTCGGCCAGCGGCGCCTTGCGGGCCACCGGCAGCTCGGCCTCCTCCTCGGTGGCCGGCTGGTCGGCGTCGAGCAGGTCCAGCGCGGTGGTCGCCAGCGACTTGCGGTGCGCCAGGTAGCGCCGGGCGATCAGCACCCGCTCCGGGTGGGTGGCGAGCCAACCGGCCCCGGAGCGCACCAGTTTCTCGATCTCGTCCGGGGCGACCCAGTAGTGCTTGCCGTCGTCCAGAACCGGGAGCAGCACGTAGAGGTGGTTGAGCGCGTCCGCGAGCCGCAGGGTGCCGGCCAGGCGCAGGTCGACATAGCGGCTGTCGCCGCCGAGCTCCGGCTCCAGCGGGATCGCGGAGGCGGTCACCGCCCAGCCGAGCGGGGCGAACAGGCGGGTGACCAGGTCGGCGCTGCCCCGCAGCACCGGCACGTGGATCTCCAGCGGGATCGCCTCGGCGGCCAGTTCCGGACGGTCCTTGGAGACGCCGCGCAGGGCGGTGCGGAACACCTTGGACAGGGCGCTGGCCAGCAGGCTGGAGGCGGCGTAGGGGCGATCGTTCACATACTGACTCAGCTCGAAGGCGTCGGCCCGGGCGCGCAGCCGCTGTGGATCGACGTCCAGCAGCAGCGCGGCGGTGCACCGGGCGTCGGTGGCCTCGGGATACATGACGTACGCCGTACCGGTGGGCATGTCGAACTCATGGACCCGGTCGGGATGCTTGACCAGCAGGTAGCCCAGGTCGGTCGCGGGCCGGTGGGTGGTCGTCACGGTGAGCAGCACGTGGTCGATGGTGGCAGCGCGACGGCATCCGTGCGATCGAAATTGCCGAGCCTGTGGACAACTCTCGATGGGGAATTTGGCCGTGGGCGTCCCGCGCGGCCGCCGCGGCGGGTGGGGTCAGCGGTAGTCGTCGTCGAACTCGACGATGCGGTGCTGTTCCGCGGCGTCCCACTCGTTGGCCTCGGTGACCGACCAGGTTCCGGCGGGTTCGTCGTCCTGCCAGGAGGGGACGGCGATCACCGCCTGCTCGGCGGCGTCCACCTCGGGGGTTTCCACGTCGGCTTCCTCTGTCAGGCGGATCATCCTCGGCTCCCTTCCCGTGCCGCCGGCTTCAGCTCCATGGTGCGCGCTTGCCCGCACTGATGCCGCACAAACCGGCACCACCCGCGGGGTTACCGACAGTGGCGACCGGCGAGGCCGGGCGGAGTGCCGAAGGTCGTGGTAACACCAGGGTTGTGGTGCCACAGCAGAACTCACGGGCCCCGGTTCGCCGGTAGTTCCCGGGCGAATATCGGACCGATTTCCGCTACGCACGGCAACTGCGGAATACTGCCTGCTGGAGGACAGCGCGGTCCTGCCCTCTGCTGCCCGGATGAAAGAGCAAGGAGCGCACCGATGCCTATCGCTTCTCCCGAGGTCTACGCCGAAATGATCGATCGCGCCAAGGCCGGCGCGTTCGCCTACCCGGCGATCAACGTGACGTCCTCGCAGACCCTCAACGCGGCCCTGCAGGGCTTCGCCGAGGCCGGCAGCGATGGCATCGTCCAGATCTCGACGGGCGGCGCGGAGTACGCGTCCGGCCCGACGATCAAGAACATGATCACCGGCGCTGTCGCGCTGGCCGAGTACGCGACCGAGGTCGCCAAGCACTACCCGGTCAACATCGCGCTGCACACCGACCACTGCCCCAAGGACAAGCTGGACAAGTACGTCCGTCCGCTGATCGCGATTTCCCAGGAGCGCGTGAACAAGGGCCTGGCCCCGCTGTTCCAGTCGCACATGTGGGACGGCTCGGCCGTGCCGCTGGACGAGAACCTGCAGATCGCCGAGGAGCTGCTGGCCTCCGCCGCGGCCGCCAAGATCATCCTGGAGATCGAGGTCGGCGTCGTCGGTGGCGAGGAGGACGGCGTCTCCGCCGCGATCGACGACAAGCTGTACTCGACCGTCGAGGACGGCCTGGCCACCGCCGCCAAGCTGGGCCTGGGCGAGCGTGGCCGCTACCTGACCGCGCTGACCTTCGGCAACGTGCACGGCGTCTACAAGCCGGGCAACGTCAAGCTCCGCCCGGAGATCCTCAAGGAGATCCAGGACGCGATCGGCGCGAAGTACGGCAAGGAGAAGCCGCTCGACCTGGTCTTCCACGGCGGCTCCGGCTCCCTGCTCTCGGAGATCCACGGTGCCCTGGACTTCGGCGTGGTCAAGATGAACATCGACACCGACACGCAGTACGCGTTCACCCGTCCGGTGGTCGACCACATCATGAAGAACTACGACGGTGTGCTGAAGATCGACGGCGAGGTCGGCAACAAGAAGGCGTACGACCCGCGCGCCTGGGGCAAGCTGGCCGAGAACGGTCTGGCCAAGCGCGTCGTCGAGGCCTGCGAGCACCTCCGCTCGACCGGCACCACGCTCGCCAAGTAACTCTCTCGAAGTAGGCGTTTCGGCCGCGGCCGGTCCCCGATGGCGGGGACCGGCCGCTGTCGTCTTGCATGACTACGCAGCGGCGTGGGTACGATCGTCCAGTCTTGATCTAGGGGCGGTGATCGTGCTCACTATCGAGGGCTGGAAACCCGAGTGGCATCACGATGCCGAAGCCCTCGCCGCGACGCATCGACATATGTTCGTGCGGCTCATCGGACGAAAGTTGCGATCAAGCTGGCTGCTCTGGGATGTGGCGCAGCGAGGCTGGTTCGCCGACGGCCCGGTGATCCTCGACTTCGGACTCAGTCGCGTAGAGATCACACACCGTAAGTTCGACGAGTGCGCGATCACCTGGGAGCAGATCGACATGTCGGTGCCGATCGACATGTATGAGCATTTCGACTGGCGGGCCGACCCGCACGCCGCGCTGCGCCACGCCCGAGGTCGCCAGCTGCGCGCGGTCAACGCGATCGAACGCACCACGTCGGCGGACTGGCGGCCTCGGGTACTGCACGCGATCGAGTTCCTCTTCGACGGGGCGCGCCTCGCCATCTACAACGCGATGGACGAGAACGGCCTCACCGACGTACCGGAATCGGATCTCCCCCCGGTGCACTGGCGTCGCGTGCACATCGCCTGACCCGGGGCCCGCCCCGGCGGGCAGGGCCCCGGGTCAGCCGTTGCTGCCGGTGGCGCCGTAGAACCGCGTCGCGCCGCTTTCGTAGCCGGTCGACGCCGGACCGTGGTAATCCGGGTCGCCGCTGTTGCGGCGGCGCCGGACGGCCAGGGTGGCGACCACGATGATCATCGGGACCGTGCGGAGGAGAACGAAGAACATCAGCCGGCTCGACAATCGGAAGCGGGCGCGGCGGGCGTCAGGTGGTGAGGGCGGTCATCGCCTCGTCGAGGGAGTCGGTGACGAGGATCAGGCCGGACTGGTCGCCGTGCGGGGAACGGGCCAGCAGGGTGCCCAGCAGGTCCACCACCGGCAGCTTGGCCCAGTGGTCGGCGCCGAGGAAGACGAACGCCCCGGACGGCCCGTCGGTGCGGTAGAACGTCTTGGTCGCCGCTTGGAACACCTCCTGCACCGTCCCGGCCCAGCCGGGCGCGAAGACGATTCCGCCCCGGGACAGCCGCAGGATCGAATCCTCCCGCACGGCGTTGGAGAAGTACTTGCCGATCTGCCCGGCGAACAGGTTGGCCGGCTCGTGGCCGTAGAGCCAGGTCGGCAGTGCCAGCCCGCCGTACCGCAACCGGTCGGCGAGGTCGACGGCCGGCAGCGGGTAGGTGGCCCGGACGCCGAGCGCCGCCGCGGTGTACGGGTCGTGGTCACGGAAGTCGGGTGCGGGCACCAGCATGTCGATCGCCGCGGCCATCTCCCGCTCGGTGCGGGACGCGAAATACGCTCCCAGATTGGCCGCCTCCATCACGCCCGGGCCACCGCCGGTGACGATCAGCCGCCCGCCCTTGGCCAGCCGCCGGGCCAGCGTCGCGGCCATCCGGTACGCCTGCGACCCGCGCGCCTCGGCATGACCGCCCATGATCCCCACCGGGCCGGCCGTGCCGTGCGTGGCCGCCCACGCGGACAGCGCCTTGCCCAGCGCATTGTCGATCCCGGCGTCGTGCAGCCGCTGCGCCAGCGCCTCACGGACGTCCGGCACCGCCCCGCCACGTGCCACGAAATGCCGGTAGACGACGGTGTCGTACATCCCGGCGAAGCCGCCCTCGGCGAATCCGGCGGCCAGGTCGTCGGGGGTGTAGAGCAGCGCCGGATGCGTCGGGTAGGGCAGGGTGCTGAACGGCGGCACGATGTGCGCGCCGCGGCGGATCAGGTCGACCTCGACCTCGGGGGAGACCAGCCGGCACCCGACGAACAGGGTGTCCCGCACGTCGACAGTGGACAGGTCGGGGGGATTGCGGTCGAGACGAAGACCGAGAACGATCAGCCCGGCCAGGGTGTTCTTGACGAGGTGGGTGTCGAGCTCCTCGCGAGACTCGATCTCGAACTCGGTGGCGTCGAACGGCGCATCGCCGCCGAGCACCGGCTGTAGCGGATCCGGCATGCCTCCATGGTGCTCCCGTCGTGCGAGCGGCGAACGCACACCCCGCCCGTCGGTATTCACGCCGGGAAATCCGCACGCCGGCCATTGATGCGCGATGAACAACGGGGAACCTAGAGTTGCACCATGCGTGCTGCGTCGGGATCGATGTTCGGGCTGGCCTACGGCGATGCCCTGGGCAAGCCCACCGAGTTCATGGACTACTCGGCGATCGTGTCCCGATACGGCCCCGCGGGGCCGCGTCAGTTGCACGGCGAGCCGGCCCTGGTCACCGACGACACCCAGATGGCGCTGGCGGTCGGCGAGGCGCTGCTGGAGGTGCGCGTCCCCACCCCGGGCCGGCTGGAGCCGGTGCTCCGCCGCCGCTTCATGGCCTGGGCGTACAGCCCGGAGAACGACCGTGCCCCGGGGATGACGTGTCTGCGGTCGATCGGCGCGCTGGCCGACGGCCGGCCGTGGATCCAGGCCACCCAGACCGGCTCCAAGGGCTGCGGGGCGAACATGCGGGTCACCCCGGTCGGCCTGGTTCCCGGCCTGACCGACGACCAGCGGGCGGGCATCGCCCAGTTGCAGGCCGGGATGACGCACGGGCATCCGACCGCGCTCGCGGCGAGTGAGCTCACGGCGTACGCCGTCCATTGGCTTCGTGGCGGCCTTGCGCCGGCGCACCTGCTCGGCGCCCTCCGGGACCGCTGCGACGAGCAGCGCAAGATCTACCGCGGCGAGTGGCTCGGTGAGCTGTGGCGGCGGCCGCTGGTCGACTCGCCGGAGGAGTTCATCGCCCGCGGCTGGGACGAGTGTGCGGCCGCCCTGGATGCGGTCGCGGCCGGGCTCGCGACCGGATCCTCCGAGGGCGATCCGTGCCTGGTCACCGGCGCCGGCTGGATCGCCGAGGAGGCGCTGGCCACCGCGCTCTACTGCTACCTGATCTCGCCGGACGAGCCGGTCGCGGTGCTCGGCCGGGCCGCCGCCTCGTCCGGCGACTCCGACTCGATCGCCTGCCTGGCCGGCGCGTTCGCCGGCGCCGCGCTCGGCCTCGGCGCCTGGCCGGCCGGCTGGCAGACGCAGATCGAGTACGCGGACCGCCTCCTCAAGCTGGGCACCACCTGGGACTGACCGTGGGGCGCGACCGGGGCTGAAAGAATGGGTTCATGCAGAACCTCCTTCCCGAGCCGCCGGCCACCCGACTCCCGGCCGACGCCGAAGCCGACCAGGCCCTCGCCGCCGCCGCGACCGCCGGCACCGACGAGGCGTCCAAGGCGGTCGCGGCGAAATACCCGGCCTACAGCGCGGTCTGGGCCCCGCTGGCCGCCGCCGCCCTCGCCGCCGGCGAGCCGGTGACCGCTTATGCCTATGCCCGCACCGGCTACCACCGGGGCCTGGACGCACTGCGCCGCAACGGCTGGAAGGGCCACGGCCCGGTGCCCTGGTCGCACGAGCCGAACCAGGGCTTCCTCCGCTGCCTGCACGTGCTGTCCCAGGCGGCCGCCGTGATCGGCGAGGCCGACGAGGCCGCCCGCTGCGCCCAGTTCCTGCGCGACAGCGACCCGGCCGCCGCCGACGCGCTCTCCTAGCAGACCGGTAGCGAGTGCCACCGCACCCCGGTGATCACCGATCGCCGGGGTGCGGCCTAGGCGAGGCCGCTCCGGTGCAGGGCCTGCTGAACCTCCGGACGCCTCTTCGCGCAGACCACGTCAGCGGGTACCCCCGGACGCACCCAACGCCCCCGGGCATCGAGCAGGACCAGTTCCATGGGGATCTCGCCGTCGGCGGTGCAGCGGTCGGGGTCCAGGGGCGGGATGTCGGGCAGTTGCAACGCGGCAAGAACCGGCCCCACGTCGCCGGTGCGGCGTTCGCGCACGGTGCCGCCGCCCGCGTCGACGCACATGATGACGCTGACCGCCGTGAAGGACGGGTCGTAGCGCGGAATCCGGTACGACGAGGGCACCGACGACGTCGCGGGGAACGCCGCCGCGCACGACGTCCACCGGTCGTTGATCTGCGGGGTACCGGCGGGCCGCATGGCGTCGGCCGGGATGGAACCGGTGCGTGACATCGGCACCGGGGAGGCGAGCGGGCCGGCCACCGGCGGCTCGGCGGTGCCGCCGGCACAGCCGGCCAGCAGGGCCGCGGTACAGCCGGCCAAGGCGATCCCCGCTCGTCGTATCTCGCCAGCCATGTCCGGCATCCGTTGCACCCCTCTGTCTCACCCACCGCGCGGCGCCGGCATTGCGCAGGCGGCCGGCGATGGGACGCAGGTCGACCGGCTGCGGTTCCCCGGATCCGAGGCACCGTGCACCGCGACGTCGTGACTAGGCGTACACCGCCCACGCCCCGGCCTCGGTCCACCAGGACCGTTTCCGGGTCGTCGACCCCGCCACCCCGTCGTCGAGGAACTGCAGTTCCCCCTCCCGGGGCAGCACCGAGACGGCCCGGCCGCGGGCCCGCCGCACCTCGACGCGCACCCGGGTCCCGCGGAACCGCTGTTTCACCACCACCGGCACCGCCACGGCCACCTCGACCCGGCCGTCCGTAGGGTTGCCCTCGGCCAGCAGTCGCAGCCCGTCGAATTCGGCGTAGCCGCCGCCGTTGCCGATCACGCAGGCCAGGATCGGTTCCTCGCCCTCGCTGAGCACGCTGTCGTCGACCTCGACGCGCCCGCGCCACGGCACCGCCGCGCCGTTGTCGTCGGCGCCGCCGAGCAGCGCTCCGTCGAGCGTCACCGAGCCGCCGTCGTTGCGCAGCAGGTCGAGCCGGCGCACGGCACCGGAGAGCACGGCGTTCGCCACGTCCGCCGGGGTGCGCGGCAGGCCGAGCTGGGCGGCCAGATCGGTGGTGCTGCCCGGGTCGAGCGGCAGGATCGCGACCGGCGGCAGGTCCGGCACGGTCCGGGTGGCTTCCAGGTCGGCGGGGCGTTTGCTGGGGGCCGGTGCCCAGCGCCGCACCATCCGGCGTACGACCGCCCGGAGTTGGCCGTCGGTGGCGACCGCGATGACCAGGCGGGCCGGCGAGTTCAGGGACGGCCAGGTCAGCCCGTCGGGCCGGGCCGGGCCGTCGAACCGGGCCAGCACCGCGTCGATCTCCTGATCGGAGCCGGCGAGCACGGTCTCCACCGTGGCGCCGGCGTTCCGCAGTACGTCGGCGCAGGCGAGCACCGGGGTGCGCGGGGTGGCGCAGACCGCGGTGCAGCCGCCGCACCCGGAGCCACACGAGTCGCCTGATCCCTCGGCCAGGCTGAGCAGCACGACGTCGACCATGCCTACGCCTCGCCGAGCACCGAGTGCCGCTCGATGACCGCTTCGCGGCCCGGGCCGACGCCGACGATCGAGATCCGGGCGCCGATCCGGGCCTCGACGAACTCGACGAAGTCCTGCGCCTCGCGGGGAAGCTCCTCGAACTTGCGGCAGCCGGAGATGTCCTGTTTCCAGCCGGGCAGCGTCTCGTAGATCGGCTTGGCGTGGTGGAAGTCGGTCTGGTTGACCGGCATCTCGTCGTGCCGGACACCGTTCACGTCGTACGCCACGCAGACCGGGATCTCGTCGAGGCCGTCGTAGTTGTCCAGTTTGGTCATCGCGAAGTCGGTGACGCCGTTGATCCGAGTCGCGTACCGGCCGATGACCAGGTCGAGCCAGCCGATCCGGCGGGGGCGGCCGGTGGTGGTGCCGTATTCGTGACCGACCTCACGCAGGTAGTCGCCCCACTTGTCGTGCAGCTCGGTGGGGAAGGGGCCCTCGCCGACCCGGCTGGTGAACGCCTTGAGTACGGCGACCACCCGGTCGATCCGGGTGGGCGGGATGCCGGAACCGGTGCAGGCACCGCCCGAGGTCGCGTTCGAGCTGGTCACGAACGGGTAGGTGCCGTGGTCGACGTCGAGCAGGGTGGCCTGGCCGGCCTCGCAGAGCACGACCTTGCCGGCGTCCAGGGCCTGGGAGAGCTCCAGGGCGGTGTCCGCGACGTACGGCCGGAGCCGGTCGACGTAGGACAGCAGTTCCTGGACGACGTCCTCGGCCTTGACCGCGCTGCGGTTGTAGATCTTCGACAGGACCTGGTTCTTGAAGGCGAGGGCGGCGGTCACCTTCTGCCGCAGGATCGACTCGTCGAAGAGGTCCTGCACCCGGATGCCGACCCGGTTCATCTTGTCGGCGTAGGTGGGGCCGATGCCGCGGCCGGTGGTGCCGATCCGGCGGGCGCCGAGGAAGCGTTCGGAGACCTTGTCGAGCGAGCGGTTGTACGACGCGATCACGTGCGCGTTGGCGCTGACCCGCAGCCGGGAGGTGTCGATGCCGCGGGCTTCCAGTCCGTCGATCTCCTGGAACAGCACGTTGAGGTCGACGACGACACCGTTACCGATCACCGGCACGACGTTCGGGGAGAGGATCCCGCTCGGGAGCAGGTGCAGCGCGTACTTCTCGCCGTCGATGACGACGGTGTGGCCCGCGTTGTTACCGCCGTTGAACTTCACCACGTAGTCGAGCCGGTCGCCCAGCAGGTCCGTGGCTTTGCCCTTGCCCTCGTCGCCCCACTGGGCGCCGACCAACACGATCACCGGCACTGGAGGTATGCCCTTCCCGAAGGTCGTACCTCGGAGGAGCCCGGGTACTGCCGAAGTTTACTGGACGTAGGATTGGCCGTCGTGCGCGTACTTCTGATCGGCTCCGGTGGGCGCGAGCACGCGCTCGCCATCGGCCTGGCCGCCGACCCGTCCGTCGAGTTCCTGGCCGCCGCGCCGGGCAACCCCGGCATCGCCCAGGTCGCCGAGATCCATCCGGTGACCGCTACCGATCCGGCCGCGGTCGCGGCGCTCGCCACCGAGCTGAGCGCCGACCTGGTGGTGATCGGGCCGGAGGCGCCGCTGGTCTCCGGGGTCGCCGACGCGGTCCGCGCCAAGGGCATCGCCTGTTTCGGCCCGTCCGCCGCCGCCGCGCGGCTGGAGGGTTCGAAGGCGTTCGCCAACGAGGTGATGGCGGCGGCCGGGGTGCCGACCGCGCGCTCGGCAGCCTGCGAGTCGGCCGCCGAGGTGAGCGCGGCGCTGGACACGTTCGGTGCCCCTTATGTCGTGAAAAATGATGGTCTGGCCGCCGGCAAGGGCGTCGTCGTCACCGACGACCGCGAGGCCGCCGAGCGGCACGCCGCGGAGTGCGGCAAGGTGGTCATCGAGGAGTTCCTCCCCGGTCCCGAGGTGTCACTCTTCGTCATCACCGACGGCACCGCGGTCGCTCCGCTGATGCCGGCGCAGGACTTCAAGCGCCTGCTCAACGACGACGAGGGCCCGAACACCGGTGGCATGGGTGCCTACGCGCCCCTCGACTGGGCCCCGGCCGACCTCACCGAGCGTGTCCTGCGGGAGACGGTCGAGCCGACCCTCGCCGAGATGCGCCGGCGCGGCACGCCGTTCGCCGGACTGCTCTACGTGGGCCTCGCGCTCACCCCGGACGGCCCCAAGGTCATCGAATTCAACGCGCGCTTCGGCGACCCGGAGACGCAGGTGGTGCTGGCCCTGCTGGCCACCCCGCTGGCCGGTCTGCTGACCGCCGCCGCCACCGGCACGCTGGCCGAGCACCCGCCGCTGACCTGGCACGACGGCGCGGCGATCACGGTCGTCGTGGCGAGCCACAACTACCCCGGCACGCCGCGCACCGGCGATGTGATCACCGGCGCCGAGGTCCCCGGCGTGATCCACGCCGGCACGGCCCGCAACGCCGATGGTGACCTTGTCTCGGCCGGTGGCCGGGTGCTCAGCGTGACGGCCACCGGGGTCGACCTCGCGGCCGCCCGCGAGGCGGCGTATGCCCTGGTCGACGGCGTCGCGCTGGACGGCGCCCAGTTCCGCACCGACATCGCGCTGCGCGCGCTCAACGGCCAGATCAAGATCTAGACCCTGGCTGGTGTACGTCGTGAGCACGGCCGCCGTGCCTCTGCGGCGCCGTTGAGCCGCGGCGTGGGTGCTCACGACGTACTCAGCAATCAGGGTTCTGGGGGTTGATCAGCCCTTGGGGATGTCGAACAGCTTGGCGATGTTGGCGGCCAGCGACAGGTCGCCCTTCGCCTTGATCTTGCCGGTCATGAACAGCATCATCGGGTTGCCGTCGCCCGCCACGACCTTGAGGAACGTCACGGCGTCCATGGTCATGGCCAGCTTCGGGTCGCGGACCGGCTCGTTCGTGACCGTGCACTGACCGTTCTCGATCACGGTCTCGTACGGGTTGGAGAGGCCGTTCGGCCCGGTGATGATCCAGTGGATGACGGCCTGGGCGTCGCCGGCCTTCTCCGCGCGGAACAGCGTGGGCATCCGGTTGAAGACCTCGTCGAGGATCTTGCCGCGCGCGTCCGACGCCATGACCTCGCCGAGCCTGGCATCCGGGGTGGACTTGACCAGCTGAGCGAACTCCTTCGGGCCGATCGAGGAGAGCGACTCGGGGTTGAATTCAGTCATCAGTGGACCTTTCGGAATGAACGTCGAACCTACTCGCCAGTAACCTTAGCGAGAATGCCGCCTTTTCGTGCAGTCTGCCACTCTCAAACAAATGTTGGACGGTCAACCGGGCCGTCTCCTAGGCTGTCCACCATGTCTTTGGGGGATGCTTCGCTGCGTGCGCTCGCCCATCCGGTGCGGTTGCGCATCATGTCGCTGCTCACCGGTGCCGAACTGACCGCCGCCGACGTCGCCCGCGCGCTCGGCATCACCCACGCCAACGCCAGCTACCACCTGCGCCACCTGTCCGCCGGCGGCCTGATCGCGGCCGCCGGCGAGGAGAAGATCCGCGGCGGCCTGGCCAAGCGATACCGGTGCACGGCGGCGCAGCGGCTCACCACGGACGTCTGGGTCGACCCCGCGGCCTGGCGTGCCGCGCGGGACCGCATCGCCGAGGCCGTCCGGCACCTGCGCGACGCGGCTGTCCCGCCGGGCACCCCGGGCGCGATCCGGGCCGTCGCGGTGATCGAGCTGGAGCCCCAGCCGGGCCCGCCCGATGAGATGGGAGAATCGGTGCCGTGACCATCCCGAACGTGCTTGCCAGCCGCTACGCCTCCGCCGAACTCGTCACCCTCTGGTCGCCGGAGGAGAAGATCCGGATGGAGCGCCGGCTCTGGCTGGCCGTCCTGAAGGCACAGCGTGACCTGGGCGTCGCGGTGCCCGACGGCGCCGTCGAGGCCTACGAGTCGGTGCTCGACCAGGTCGACCTGGCCTCGATCGCGGCCCGCGAGCGGGTCACCCGGCACGACGTGAAGGCGCGCATCGAGGAGTTCTCCGAGCTCGCCGGCTTCGAGCAGATCCACAAGGGAATGACCTCCCGCGACCTCACCGAGAACGTCGAGCAGCTGCAGATCCGGGCCTCGCTGGAGCTGATCCGGGACCGGGTGGTGGCCGCCCTGGCCCGCCTCGCCGCGCTCGCCGTCGAGCATTCCGACCTGGTGATCACCGGCCGCTCGCACAACGTCGCGGCGCAGGCCACCACGCTGGGCAAGCGCTTCGCCTCGGCGACCGAGGAGCTGCTCATCGCGTACGAACGCCTGGAAGATCTTCTGGGTCGTTATCCGCTGCGCGGCATCAAGGGCCCGGTCGGCACCGCCGCCGACCAGCTCGACCTGCTCGACGGGTCGTATGCCGACTTCGAACAGCTCGAGGCCAAGGTCGCCGAGCACCTCGGCTTCACCCGGGTGCTCAGCAGCGTCGGCCAGGTCTACCCGCGCTCGCTCGACTTCGACGTGGTCTCCGCGCTGGCCCAGATCGTGGCCGGGCCGTCCTCACTGGCCACCACGATCCGCCTGATGGTCGGCCAGGAGCTGGTCACCGAGGGCTTCAAACCGGGCCAGGTCGGCTCGTCGGCGATGCCGCACAAGATGAACACCCGCTCGTCGGAGCGGGTCAACGGCCTCGCCGTGATCGTCCGCGGTTACCTGTCGATGGTCGGCGAGCTGGCCGGCGACCAGTGGAACGAGGGCGACGTCTCCTGCTCGGTGGTCCGCCGGGTCGCCCTGCCGGACGCGTTCTTCGCCACCGACGGCCTGTTCCAGACGTTCCTCACGGTCCTCGACGAGTTCGGGGCGTACCCCGCGGTGATCGCCCGCGAGCTGGACCGGTTCCTGCCGTTCCTGACCACCACCAAGCTGCTGGTCGCCTCGGTGCGCAAGGGGGTCGGCCGGGAGGTCGCGCACGAGGTGATCAAGGAGCACGCGGTCGGCGTGGCGCTGGCCATGCGGGAGAAGGGCGTGGCGGTCAACGACCTCTTCGACCGGCTCGCCGACGACGGCCGGCTGCAGCTGTCCCGTGCCGAGATCGACACCCTGGTCGCCGACCGGGCGGCGTTCGTGGGCGCCGCGCCGGCTCAGGTGCGCGCGGTGGCCGACCGGGTCGCCGCGATCGTCGAGCATCACCCCGCGGCGGCCGGCTACGCCCCCGCGCCCATCCTTTGAACTGGGTGAACAGTTGACCAGGTAGGCTCCTCCGTGCTTACACCTATCAGTCAGGAGTGCCCGTGGCTCGCGTCGTGGTCGACGTCATGCTCAAGCCGGAGATCCTGGATCCGCAGGGTCAGGCGGTAGCGAATGCGCTGCCGCGGCTCGGCGTCACCGATGTCTCCTCTGTCCGCATCGGCCGTCGGATCGAGATCGAATTCGATGGCGAACCCGACCTGGATCGGGCCCGTGAGATCGCCGACAAGCTGCTCGCCAACCCGGTGATCGAGGACTACACGGTCCGGGTCGAGAGCGCGGCGGAGGTCGCCTGACCATGCGGATCGGTGTGGTCACCTTCCCTGGATCACTGGACGACGGGGACGCCGCCCGCGCCGCCCGGATCGCCGGCGCCGAGGCCGTCCGCCTCTGGCACGGGGACCCGGATCTGCACGGGGTGGACGCCGTGGTCCTGCCCGGCGGCTTTTCCTACGGCGACTATCTGCGCTGCGGCGCCATCGCGCGATTCGCTCCGGTCATGGAGTCGATCATCGACGCGGCCCGCGGCGGCCTGCCCGTGCTGGGCATCTGCAACGGTTTCCAGGTCCTGTGCGAGGCGCACCTGCTGCCCGGCGCGTTGACCCGCAACCAGCACCTGCACTTCCGCAACCGGGACCAGTGGCTCAAGGTCGAGGCCACGAACACCGCCTGGACCAACGGCTTCCGGCCGGGCCAGGAGATCCTCATCCCGGTCAAGAACGGCGAGGGCTGCTTCGTCGCCGACCCGGCCACCCTCGACAGGCTCGAGGCCGAGGGGCGGGTGATCGCGCGGTACATCAACGGCAACCCGAACGGTTCGCAGCGCGACATCGCCGGGATCACCAACGAGGCCGGCAATGTCGTCGGCATCATGCCGCACCCGGAACACGCCGTGGAGGCGCTGACCGGCCCGTCGCTGGACGGCCTCGGCTTCTTCACCTCCGTCCTGCGGGCCCTGGCGGGTTCGTCCGCGGGCGGCTCGCAAGGGGGACAGCAGTGACCACGCAGGACAAGACCGGCTTCGCCGCCACCGACGTCCTGGCCGAGGGCTTCGCCGACGGCCCGGACACCGTGCAGAAGGCCGAGCAGACCTCCGACGACCTGCAGCCGTACGCCGAGCTCGGGCTCAAGGACGACGAGTACGCGAAGATCAAGGACATCCTCGGCCGGCGCCCCACCGCGTCCGAGCTGGCGATGTACTCGATCATGTGGAGTGAGCACTGCTCGTACAAGTCGAGCAAGGTGCACCTGCGCGAGTTCGTCGCCAAGGTCCCGAAGAACACCCGGATGCTGGCCGGCATCGGCGAGAACGCCGGCGTCGTGCAGGTCTCCGACGACCTGGCGGTCACCTTCAAGGTCGAGTCGCACAACCACCCCAGCTACGTCGAGCCCTACCAGGGCGCGGCCACCGGGGTCGGCGGCATCGTGCGTGACATCCTGGCGATGGGCGCCCGCCCGATCGCGGTGATGGACCCGCTGCGCTTCGGCGCCCACGACCACCCGGACACCGCCCGCGTGCTGCCCGGCGTGGTGGCCGGCATCGGTGGCTACGGCAACTGCCTGGGCCTGCCGAACATCGGCGGCGAGATCGTCTTCGACCCGTGTTACCAGGGCAACCCGCTGGTCAACGCGCTCTCCATCGGCGTGCTGCCGGTCGAGCGGCTGCAGAAGAAGGAGGCGACCGGCACCGGCAACATCGTCGTGCTGCTGGGCGCCCGGACCGGTCGCGACGGCATCGGCGGGGTCTCCGTGCTGGCGTCCGCCACCTTCGACGAGGAGGCCGAGCAGCGCCGCCCGTCGGTCCAGGTCGGCGACCCGTTCATGGAGAAACTGCTGATCGAGAGCTGCCTGGAGCTGTACGACGCCGGCCTGGTCACCGGCATCCAGGACCTCGGCGGCGCCGGCCTGACCTGCGCGCTCACCGAGACCGCGGCGGCCGCCGGCACCGGCATGCGGGTCTGGCTGGAACGGGTCCCGCTGCGCGAGGCCTCGATGTCGCCGACCGAGATCCTGGCCAGCGAGTCGCAGGAGCGGATGCTCCTGATCGTCACCCCGGAGAACCTCGACGCGGTCCTCAAGGTCGCCGAGAAGTGGGGCGTCTGGGCCACCGCGATCGGCGAGGTCACCCCGCGCGCCGAGGACGGCACCCCGGGCCGGCTGCACATCACGTGGAACGACCACGTCGTGGTGGACGTGCCCCCGGGGTCGCTCGCCGACGACGGCCCGATCTACGAGCGGCCGCTGCGCGAGCCGTCCGACCTGATCCTGCTGCAGGCGGACCGGGCCGAGACGCTGCCCCGGCCCACCACCGGCGCCGAGCTGCGCGAAACCGTGCTGCGGATGGCCGCCTCGCCGAACCTGTGCGACAAGACCTGGGTCACCGAGCAGTACGACCGGTACGTGCTGGGCAACACCGTGCTGGCCCAGCCGGAGGACTCGGGCGTGCTGCGGCTCGACGAGCAGACCAACCTCGGCGTGGCGCTGTCGGTCGACGGCAACGGCCGGTTCGCCCGCCTCGACCCGTACGAGGGCGCCAAGCTCGCACTCGCCGAGGCGTACCGGAACGTCGCGGTCACCGGGGCCGAGCCGATCGCGGTCACCGACTGCCTGAACTTCGGCTCGCCCGAGGACCCGGCGGTCATGTGGCAGTTCGCCCGGGCCGTGCAGGGCCTGGCGGACGGCTGCCAGCAGCTGGGCACCCCGGTGACCGGCGGCAACGTCAGCTTCTACAACCAGACCGGCGCCGCGGCGATCCACCCCACCCCGGTGGTCGGTGTGATGGGCCTGTTCGACGACGTCACCCGGCGCGTCCCGATGGGCTTCAAGGCCGCCGGCGAGCTGCTCTTCCTGCTCGGCGAGACCCGCGAGGAGCTGTCCGGCTCCGAGTGGGCCTGGGTGACCCACGGCCACCTCGGCGGGCGTCCGCCCAAGGTCGACCTGGCGGCCGAGCAGACCCTGGGCAGGCTGATGGCCCGCGTCTCGCAGACCGGGCTGGTCAGCGCGGCGCACGACCTCTCCGACGGCGGCCTGGCCCAGGTCCTGGTGGAGAGCTGCCTGCGCTACGGCACCGGTGCGTCGGTGACCGTCGAGTCCGCCTTCGTCGGGCTGTTCAGCGAGTCGGCCGCGCGCGTCCTGGTGTCCGTGCCGCAGGGCCACGAGAAGGCTTTCGTGGCGCTCGCCGCCGAGCTGGGCGTCCCGTGCGCCAAGATCGGCACCACCACCGAGGCCGCGGCCCTGGAGGTGACCGGACAGTTCACGATTCCGCTGGACGAGCTGCGGGCGGCCTGGTCGGGCACGCTGCCGAAGCTGTTCGGCGGGGCTGAGCCGGCCGCCGAGGGCCGGTCGGTGACGCTGGAGCTGACCGAGCCGAAGCCGGGCGGGCCGCTGTAGGACCGACAAGAATGGCCCCGCGCATCGCGCGGGGCCATTCTTCGTTTCGGTTCAGATCACTCGTCCCACTCGCGGTTGCGGCGGTTCGGGTCCTGCTGGCCGTACGTGCCGCCGCGCTGGCCCTGCGGCTGCTGGCCCTGCGGCTGGCCGTAGCCGCTGGTCGGCTGCTGCTCGTAGCCGCCCTGATGGCCGCCGTAGTTGCCGCCCTGCTGCTGGCCGTAACCCTGCTGCTGGCCGTAGCTGCCCTGGTCGTGCTGTTCCTGGCCGTAGCCGCCCTGGTCGTAGCCGCCGCCCGGCTGCTGGCCGTAGCCACCCTGGTCGTAACCACCCGGCTGGCCGTAGCCGCCCTGGTCGTACCCGGCCTGCTGCTGACCGCCCTGGTCGTAGCCGCCCTGCTGCTGGCCGTAGGTGCCGCCGCCGTAGGTGCCGCCGGCCTGCGGCTGCTGGCCGTACCCGCCGCCGTTGTCGGCGTGGTTGTCCCAGCCACCCTGCACGCCGTAGCCGCCCTGGTCCTCGTACCCGCCGTTGTCCGGCTGATACATCCCGGTCCGCTCGTCGTAGCGCTGCTGCGGGGCGTCGTCGTAGCCGCCCTGCTGCGCGCCGTACACGCTGGTGGCGCCGCCGTAGTTGCCACCGGCTCCGGCCGCGGCCGTGCCGCCGCCGTAGTTGCCACCGGCTCCGGCTCCGGCCGCGGCCGTGCCGCCGCCGTAGTTGCCGCCGCCGGCCTGGTTGTCCCACTGGCTGTTGTTCGAGCCGACGAAGCCGCCCTGCGGAGGCATCGGCGCGCCGTACGGGTCGGGGAACTCGTCCTCGACCGGCGGCCGGTGGATCATCGTGGGCGCGTCGCCCAGACCGCCGCCGCCCATGCCCTGACCGGCGCCCATCCCGGCGCCGGCGACCATGGTCGCGTCGGCGCCGCGGCCGCCGCCGACGGGCGAGGCCACCCGGGTGGCGTCCGCGCCGGCGCCGTAGCCGCCGGGGCCGGGCCGGTTGCCGCCCGAGCCGCCGAGGCCGACGCCGGTGTCCGAGCCGTCGTCCTTGGCCGCGTTCTTGCGGCGCAGCCAGACCAGCACCATCGCGCCGACGCCCGCGGCGACCAGCAGGCCGCCCATCACGATCAGCAGCCAGGAGCTGCCGCCGCTGTCGTGCGAGGTCTTCGAGGCGTCGGCGGCCGGGGTGCCGGCCGCGTTGGTGACCGCGTCGGTGGTCGCGTCGTCGGTGCCGGCGTCATCGGCCGGAAGGCTGGCCGCGGCGCTCGCGTTGGCGGTCGGCGACGCCGAGGCGGCGGTCGCCGACTTCAACGTGATGCTGACGGAGACGCTTTTGCCGGCAGTACCGGTCACCCGGGCGCTCGCGCCGGTGTAACCCTTCATCTTGGCGCCGATCAGGATCGAGCCGGTCGCGATCGGTGCGGCGTCCGAGGAGGTGAAGGAGAAGCCGCCGTCACCGTTGCTGGTGGTCTGGTACTGGTGACCCTTGCTGTCCTGGAGACCGACGTTGGCGCCCGCGAGTCCGGCGCCGGTGCTGTCCTTGATCTTGCCCGCGACCTGCCGGGTGGTGGTCGGCGCGGCCGGTCCGTTGACCGTGATGGTCTTCGGGCCGTCGATCGTCTTCGGGCCGGTGCCGTCGTCTGCGGTCAGCGTCACCGAGACCGAGGCGGTCTGGCCCGCCGCGACAGTCGGCATCTGGAGCTTCGCCGTGTTCGACGTTCCGCCGCCGGCGCTGACGTTGTCGGTGGGGCACGGCGCGCAGTCGGCACCGGCAGCCTTGACGGTGAACTTGACCGCTCCGGTACCGGGGTTACTAACCGTGTACTGAACGGTTACACTTTCCCCGGAGTTGGCCTGCCCCTGGACGGTGAGGTTGCCACTGGCGTCGCCCGGGGCTGCCAGAGCCGCCGTCTGCACGCCGGCCATCAAGCCCACGACCAGTGCCAGGAACGCACCGGCCCGGGCAGCCCGGCCTCGTAGGTGCGTTGTCACATCCACCACCTTCCGTGTCGCGTGCTCCGCCGGTTACTTGCCCGTCAGATCTCCCGCGACTTGTACGCCGTCGGCAACTATGCCTTGTCACACGCCTTTTGCGCGACCCAGGGGCGTGTGCCGTTCTCGGTGAACCGCGTCGTATCGTCCCGACATGTCGCCTGCGCACAATAATTCCGACTCGGTGTCCAAGGCGTTGGACGCGCTGGACGCCGGGACCCAGCCTGACCGAACGGTCCTGCGTGACGCGGTCCGAGCACTGCTGACCGAGTTGTCCGGACGCGCGCCTGGCCGATCGGTGGAGGTGCGAATTCCACCTTTCGGCGCTATTCAGTGCGTGCCCGGCCCGCGCCACACCCGCGGCACACCGCCCAATGTGGTCGAGACGGATCCGGTCACCTGGCTGCTGGTGGCCACCGGACGCCTGGCATGGGCGGAAGCGGTCGCCGACGGACGCCTGCGGGCCAGCGGAATCCGCACCGATCTCAGCGAGTTCCTGCCGCTGACCCCGGAATGAGCCCGGGGCCGAGTCCCGGGGGCTCGCGTACACTGGGCGATCGGAGCGAGCGGAGTTCGGGCAGACCAGCGATGGTCAGCGCTTCGAGCAGTTCGTGGCGGATCCGACATGAGGGAGCGAGCAGGTGCCCCGAGGCGACGGCCGATTGACCGACGATCTCGACCCCCAGGAACGCGGCCCCCAGGACGCCTGTGGTGTCTTCGGTGTCTGGGCCCCCGAGGAAGAGGTCGCCAAACTCACGTACTTCGGGCTCTACGCTCTACAGCACCGGGGCCAGGAGGCCGCCGGCATCGCGGTGAGCGACGGCTCCGGGGTCGTGGTCTACAAGGACGTCGGCCTGGTCTCCCAGGTCTTCGACGAGCCGACGCTGGCCAGCCTTCGCGGCCACCTCGCGATCGGCCACGCGCGCTATTCCACCACCGGTGGCAACACCTGGGAGAACGCGCAGCCCACGATCCGGGCCACGACGGCCGGCACCACCATCGCGCTGGCCCACAACGGCAACCTGGTGAACACCGCCGAGCTGGCCAAGGAGGTCGCCGACCGCGGCCTCGAGGTCGGTGACGCCACCTCGGACACCATGCTGGTCACCACGCTGCTGGCCGGCCGGCCGGACCTGTCGGTCGAGGCCGCCGCCATGGAGGTGCTGCCCACCCTGCGCGGGGCGTTCAGCTTCGTGTTCATGGACGAGCACACGCTGTACGCCGCCCGGGACGCCCAGGGCGTACGCCCGCTGGTCCTGGGCCGGATGGAGAACGGCTGGGTGGTCGCCAGCGAGACCGCCGCCCTGGACATCACCGGCGCCAGCTTCGTCCGCGAGGTCGAGCCCGGCGAGATCCTGGCGATCGACGAGCACGGCCTGCGCTCCACCCGGTTCGCCGCGCCGGAGCCCAAGGGCTGCCTCTTCGAGTACGTGTATCTCGCCCGCCCGGACACCACGATCGCCGGTCGCAACATCTACGCCGCGCGCGTCGAGGTGGGCCGCAAGCTGGCCAAGGAGCATCCGGCCGAGGCCGACCTGGTGATCGGTGTGCCGGAGTCGGGCATCCCGGCGGCGATCGGCTACGCCGAGGCGTCCGGCATCCCGTACAGCGCCGGCTTCATGAAGAACGCGTATGTCGGCCGCACCTTCATCCAGCCCTCGCAGACGATCCGTCAGCTGGGCATCCGGCTGAAGCTGAACCCGCTGCGCGAGGTGGTCCGGGGCAAGCGGATCGTGGTGGTCGACGACTCGATCGTGCGGGGCAACACCCAGCGCGCCCAGATCCGCATGCTGCGCGAGGCCGGCGCCCTGGAGGTGCACGTCCGGATCTCGTCGCCGCCGGTGAAGTGGCCGTGCTTCTACGGCATCGACTTCGCCACCCGTGCCGAGCTGATCGCGAACGGTCTGGAGATCGACGGGATCCGGCGCTCGATCGGCGCCGACAGCCTGGGCTACGTCTCGCTGGACGGCCTGGTCCAGTCCACTGAGCAGCCGAAATCCCGGCTCTGCATGGCCTGCTTCGACGGGGAGTACCCGATCGAGCTGCCGGCCGCCGATCTGATCGGCAAGCACGTGCTGGAGGGGGTGAGCCGCCGGGCGGAGGCGGTCGCCGAGCTCGAGACCGACTACGAGGCCCGCGAGCACCAGGACGACCACCCGGCACCGGCGCCGCTGGTGGCCAGCCCGGGCGGCGCCACGGCGCTGCACCACCCGTGACTTTTCCAGTTTCTGAAGAAACCGCTAAGGGGAGAACCGTGACGCACGTGTCCGAGCGCAATGCCGGATCCGAGGGCGACCGACAGCTGTGGACCGCCGGCGCCGGCCGGGGCCCGCGCAAGCGCGCCGCGACCTACGCGGACGCGGGCGTCTCGATCCACGCCGGTGACCGTGCCGTCGAGCTGCTCAAGTCCAAGGTGAAGAAGACCACCCGGCCCGAGGTGATGGGTGACCTGGGAGGCTTCTCCGGCCTGTTCCGGCTGAACACGGCGAAGTACAAGAGCCCGATCCTGGCCTCGTCCACCGACGGCGTCGGCACCAAGCTGGTCATCGCGCAGCAGCTGGACATCCACGACACGATCGGCATCGACCTGGTCGCCATGGTCGTCGACGACCTGGTGGCCTGTGGCGCCGAGCCGCTGTTCCTGCTCGACTACATCGCCTGCGGCGAGGTCGTGCCGGACAAGATCGCCGAGATCGGCGCCGGTATCGCCGACGGCTGCCGCTACGCGGGGTGCGCCCTGCTCGGTGGCGAGACCGCCGAGCACCCGGGTGTGCTGCGCCCCGACGAGTACGACGTCTCGGCGACCGGTGTCGGCGTGGTCGAGGAGAGCGAGATCCTCGGCAAGGAGCGGGTCGAGGTGGGCGACGCGGTGATCGCGATGCGCTCGTCCGGCCTGCACTCGAACGGTTACTCGCTGGTCCGGCACGTGCTGCTGGGCGCCGGCCGGATGCGCCTGGACACCGTGGTCGACGACTTCGGCACCTCGCGCACGCTGGGCGAGGAGCTGCTCACCCCGACCAAGATCTACGCCAAGGACTGCCTGGGCCTGATCGAGGAGACCGACGTCCGGGCGTTCTCGCACGTGACCGGCGGCGGCATCCCCGGCAACCTGGTCCGGGTCCTGCCCGAGCACGTGGACGCCGTGGTGGACCGGTCCACCTGGCGCCCGCAGCCGATCTTCGACCTGATCCAGGCCAAGGGCCGGATCGAGGACTCGGAGATGGAGGCCACCTTCAACATGGGTGTCGGCATGTTCGCGGTCGTCTCGGCCGACGACGCGGACCGCGCGATGGCCTATCTGGCCGGTCGCGGTGTCGAGGCCTGGCAGGTCGGCGAGGTGCTGGAGGGCACCGGGCAGGTGCAGATGATGGGCTCCTACACCCGGGGCTGACGCTCTGTAACGGTGACCGCTGAGACGTGAGTCTGGTTCGTTATAGGTGTGCCATGAAATGATCCGTGTGTGCCGATGTCCGGCACATACGGATCTTTCGCATGTTCATTGGACCGCGAGGCCTAGCCTGGCCCTGTGTCTTTAGGGGCAGGATGGAGGTGCGCGATGGCGGACGCGTGGAGCGGGATGCGGGGCATCTCGCCGGAACCCGGCTATGTGGTCATGCAGCCGACTACTCTGTGCAACCTGGCCTGCAATTACTGCTATCTGCCGTTCCGCCGGGAGAACCGGAAGATGCCGGTCGCCGTCGCCGAGGCGGTGGCGGCCGAGGTCGCCGGCTTCGCCCGGGCCGGCCGGTTCTCGGTGGTCTGGCACGGCGGTGAGCCGCTGACCGCGGGAGCGGCCCACCTGGCGGCCCTGTTCGCGCCGTTCGGACCGGATGTGGAGCACCACATCCAGACCAACGCCACGCTGATCGACGACGCCTGGTGCGAGTTCTTCAAGGCTCACGACGTGCGGGTGAGCGTCAGCGTCGACGGGCCGCCGGACCGTAACGGTGACCGGGTGGACCGGGCCGGGAAACCGGCGTACGACCTGATCGCCAAGGGGATCGCGGCGCTGCGCCGGCACGGCATCCCGTTCTCCGCGCTGTGCGTGGTGGCCGATCCGCGCCCGGGCGTCGCCACCGAGCTGTACGAGTATTTTCTCGGCCTGGGCTGCGAGGTGCTCGGCATCAACGTGGAGGAGCAGGAGGGCGTCAACCTCCGGCAGAACAGCCACGACCCGGCCGCGGTCAGCGCGTTCTGGGCGGAGCTGGTCGGCGCCTGGCGCCGGGAGCCGCGGATCCATCTGCGCGAGGTGGAGTGGTCGCTGCGCTATGTGGCCGCCGTGCTCGACGGCACGGCTGACCGGCTGCTGCCCCGCCGGCTCGACCCGATCCCGACGATCGCCCACGACGGCTCGGTGGTGCTGCTCTCGCCCGAACTGGCCGGGTTCCACGACCCGCGCTACGGCGATTTCACCAGTGGCAACGTGCTGACCACCCCGCTGCGGCAGATCCTCGCGGACGCCGGGCGGACACCGTGGATCGGCGAGTTCCTGCAGGGCGTGGAGGCGTGCCGGCAGAGCTGCCCGTATTTCGGTTTCTGCGGCGGCGCGCACGCGGCGAACCGCTACTTCGAACACGGCAGATTCGACGTCACCGAGACGAACCACTGCCGGAACAGCAAGATTCGCCTATTGGAGGGAGTGCTGGACCATGCCCGAGATCACGAGCCCACGGCCGTCTGACGCCGTGGAGACGGATCCGGTGACGGCACGGGTGCATGACACCCGGGCCGGCCTGGCCGCGCTCATCGCGGAGGCCGAGACGGCCCGCCGGCAACGTGCCGAGGAGGCGACTCCCGAAAGCGGCTCGGCGGTGTGCGCCTGGAACCACTTCGAGAACATTCCCACGTTCTACAACTGGAACAACCGGCCGCGGTGAAACGCTGCTCGGTCAAAGCCCACGCGGACACCGCCCGCGTGGGCTTTTCCCTGTAGCCGTCAGGAGTTGATGACCACGGCGCACGTGAGCACGCGGGTCACACCGCGTGCTCTGTGCAATACGGGTCAAATACGCCTTGGAGGCGACCAGGAATCCTGGTCGTCGTCAGCGTCATCCTCGTCATCATCGACGAACTCTTCATTGTCGTCGTCGAAATGATGATCGGACTGGCGTGTACTACCGGCCAGTTCGCGCTGCAAGGCGGTGAGGTCGGTGTTCGGGGAGTGGTACTTCAACTCCCGGGCCACCTTCGTCTGCTTGGCCTTAGCACGGCCGCGCCCCATGGCTCGACCCCCTCGCACAGAATTCGGGGCAGCCCGAAGGCGGGCCCCGATGACGTCAGGCATCTCTCGTGGGTCTTACGGTACATGGACGATGCCGTCTTCGGCACCTCGGGTTGCGTGTGACACTGCCGCGCGTCGCGGTTCTTCTTCCGGAGAGCCCGCCGGAAGGCCCCGAACCGCCGCGCGGCGCCCATTTCAGGCGTCGCGCGGCGGTACTGAACCGGTCTAGCCGAGGTGGATGGAGCGCAGCCGGCCGACATCGGCCATCCGCCGCTCGGCGAGGCGGTCCGCCGCCACCGCGGGCGGCACCCCCTCGTCGTCGGCCAGCTGCAGGATCCGCCGGGTGGTCTCGAAGATCCCGGTCGCCCGCAGCTTGGCCCGCTCGAAGTTGAAGCCCTCGATCTCGTCGGCCACCTGGATCACGCCGCCCGCGTTCACCACGTAGTCCGGGGTGTAGAGGATGCCGCGGTCGTCGAGCAGCTTGCCGATGCCGGGGTGGGCCAGCTGGTTGTTGGCCGCGCCGGTGACCACCCGGGCGCGCAGCAGCGGGACCGTGTCGTCGTTGAGGGCGCCGCCCAGCGCGCAGGGGGCGTAGACGTCGAGATCCGAAGTGATCAGCGTCTGGTTGTCCGGGACCAGGTGAACCTCGGGGTGGGTGGTGCGGGCCCACTGCAGGGCCGCCTCGTTCACGTCGGTGGCCACCACGGTGGCGCCGTCGGCGACCAGGTGGCCGACCAGATACTTGCCGACCTTGCCGAGGCCGGCCACGCCGACCGTGCGGCCGGCGAGCGTGGGGCTGCCCCAGGTGTGCTCGGCGGCGGCCCGCATGCCCTGGAAGACGCCCCAGGCGGTGAGGACCGAGGAGTCGCCGGCGCCGCCGTGCTCGACGCTGCGGCCGGTGACGTACCGGGTTTCGCGGGCGATCACGTCCATGTCCGGCACGTACGTGCCGACGTCGCAGGCGGTGTAGTAGCGGCCGCGCAGGGACTCGACGAAGCGGCCGTAGGCACGCAGCAGCGCCTCGGACTTGACCGTGGCCGGGTCGCCCCAGATGACCGCTTTACCGCCACCCAGGTCCAGGCCGGCCAGCGCGTTCTTGTACGCCATGCCGCGGGACAGCCGCAGCACGTCGGCGAGGGCGGCCTCCTCGCTCTCGTACGGGTAGAACCGTGTGCCGCCGAGCGCCGGCCCGAGGGCCGTCGAGTAGATCCCGATGATCGCCTTCAGGCCGGAGACCCGGTCCTGGCAGAAGACGACCTGTTCGTGCCCGCTGGCGTCGGTGCCGTCGGTGTCGAACACACCCATCGTTGTTCTCCTGATTCGTCGGTGGGCCTTCGTGGGGCCCGTCACCCGGCGGGGTAGGCCGGACATGGCGAGCCTAATCGCGAGAACGGCACGGTGATTACGCCCGCGCGGGAAGTTCCACCCGGGCAAATTCGTGAAAGGATCGCGCCGTGCCGTCACTGTTCGCGTCGTACCTACGGGTTTACGAGCCACTGACCGCCTTCGACCGGGAGCGGCAGGTCTTCTGGCGCCGCTACGCCAAGGAGGGTCGCGACCTGGGGCCGATCGAGGGCCCGGTCCGGCAGCGCACCGCCGTCCTGGAGGCGCTCGGCGCCGGGTGGACCCGGCTGCCCGACCTGCCCGACGAGGCGTATGTCCTGGAGTGGGAGAACGCTCTGCTGATCTGCCCGTGGAACCTGCGGCTGCGGGTCGCCGAGGCGGCACTGAGCGCCCGCGACGGCGTTCCGGCGGTGCTGGCCGACGCGTTCGTCCCCCCGGTGCTGGCCGGCCAGGCCAAGGCGGTGGTGGAGGACTGGCGCAGCGGCGCCCGGGTGCTGGAGCAGGGCGTTCCTCGGGTGCACGAGCAGATCGCCACCTGGGGGGTCCCACTGCGCTGGTTCGCCTTCGTCGACCTGGAGGAGCGGGAGATCGCCCTGACCGGCCGGCGGCGCACCCTGCGTTACCGGACCGAGATCTCCAAGGCTCGCCGGCGCGCGCATCGGGCGGTGTCGGTGCTGCGTAAGTCGCTCGGCGACGCCCCGATCACCGAGGCGGTCGAGGAGGGCACCCGGTGGTTGGAGGAGTTCCACCCCCGGTCGGTGGTCGAGCTGGACTACGGCGGCCTGGTCAACCTCCTTCCGGAGGACAAGCTGACCGGTGACGATTCCCCCGGACTGGTGGCGGCCGGGCTGTCCGCCCTGTCCCAGGGCGACGCCGACGCGGCTGGCGAGGCGTACGAGAAGCTGGTCGCTAGATGGCGAAGTGTCCAACTTCTGGAGCGGTGCAACTGACCTGGGGAAATAGGACAGATCGGGAAGTTTCCCCGCCGATGAGAGCGCTCCCGAAGCGAACACTCTTCGTAATCGGCGACCCCCGAAGCGTGATAATCGGACTAAACGAGACACTATCTGGCGTAGAAAACACGCAAAAATCGGGCATGCTTCATCCGTCTATCTGGGGACGTTCGTCCGTTCGGCCCATGTCGGACATCGGGGACTAGCCGGACCATGAGAGACGCACCGGCCGGCGGGACCCCGGCCGATGTTTTTAGGCACCTGTGGAGGAGTGACCGATGGCATCGCGTACGCACGATCCTGAGCCGCTACTAACGCCGGCCGAGGTGGCGTCGATGTTCCGTGTCGACCCGAAGACCGTCACCCGGTGGGCGAAGGCGGGCAAGCTCAGCGCTATTCGCACGCTCGGCGGCCACCGTCGCTACCGGGAGTCGGAGGTTCGCGCCCTGCTGCAGGGGCAGATTCCCACGCAGCGGCAGGGTGACTGACCGGTTCGACCTAGATCGTTGTAAGGGGCGTGCGCTGGGGAAGGCGTATCGCCCCTTCTTCGTTTTCTCGTTCGTCCTCGGCTAGATCAACGATCTAGGCCGGGCTGGGTTACGCGGGGGGGCCGAGTTGCCCCCCGGCGGGCGCGGCAACAAGAGTAGTGAGCCATGGAGCAGCCGACGATCGGCGACGCCTTCGGCGAGATGATCACAGACGCGTACGCGGTGCGAACCGGCATCGGCCCCCGCCCCCTGGCCGGTGGCCGCCTGCCCCGCCCGGTGATCGAGGTGATCGAGCGGGACGACGGCCTGATCAACGGTGCCCCGGCCGACCACTACCTGGACGAGCCGGACGCCTGGCAACCGCACGACCACCGGGCCCTGCGCCTGTGCCGCGGGCACGTGCTGGACATCGGGGTGGGCGCCGCCCGGATCGCGCTCGAACTGCAGCGCCGCGGCATGGCGGTGACCGGGCTGGACACCTCGCCCGGGGCGATCGCGGTGGCCCGCAAGCGGGGGCTGCGCGACACCGTGCTGAGCACCGTGGACCGCTACGCCACGGCCACCGCGCGATACGACACCTTCCTGCTGCTCGGCAACAACCTGGGCCTGATCGAGGGGCCCGAGCGGGCGCCGGCCTTCCTGGCGGCGCTGTCCCGCCTGGCGAACCCGGGTGCGCGGATCATCGCGCAGGGCGCCGACCCGTACGGCACCAAGGATCCGGTGCACGTCAGCTACCACCGGCGGAACCGGGAGCGCGGGCGGCTCGGCGGGCAGTTGCGGCTGCGGCTGCGCTACCGGCTGGTGGCCACCGACTGGTTCGACTATCTGAACTGCTCCGTTGACGAGCTCGACGCGCTGCTGCAGGGCACCGGATGGCATCTGAAATCGGTCGACCGGCAGGACCACCCGTACTACCTTGCGGTCATGGAGCAGAATCATTGACCGAACTCACCCGTGACCAGGTGCGTCTCAGTCGCCGGATGTCCCTGGTGCTGCGGCACCGGCCGGAGACGGCCGGGCTGACGCTGGACCCGCAGGGCTGGGTGCCGGTCGCCGACTTCCTCGCCGCGCTGGGGATCAGCCGCGCCGAGCTCGACCACGTGGTCGCCTTCAACGACAAGTCCCGGTTCGCGGTCGCCGCCGGCCCCGACGGGGTGGAGCGGATCCGGGCCAGCCAGGGTCATTCCCGCCGGGTCGAGGTCGACCTGGACCTGCCGCCGGCCATCCCGCCCGCGACGCTGTTCCACGGCACGCCGCGGGCCAACCTCGACGCGATCCTGCGGGACGGGCTGCGCCCGCGCACCCGGCACCACGTGCACCTGTCGGCGGACGTGCCGACCGCCCTGGTGGTGGGCCGGCGCCGGTCGCCCGACGTGGTGGTCTTCGAGGTGGCCGCCGGGGTGATGGCCGCCGCGGGGCACGTCTTCCACCGCAGCGAGAACGGGGTCTGGTTGACCTCCGTCGTGCCCCCAGTGCACCTTTCGCTAAAACGGACAAATCCGTAATCTGCCAGGTTGATCGTCCGTCCACTGTGGCGACCGGCCAGGATCACCGGACATCACCGCGCCTGCGCCGATAGCGTGGACGAATGGGGACGGTCACGCGGCGTCATCTCACCGATCTCCCCAGCACACCCGGACTGCTCGGCGCGATCGTTCTGGTCGCCCTCCTGGCGGCGCTCGCCTTCGGCCTGCCGGCACTCGACCACGCCGTCTCGGCCCAGCGGGCCGTGCCGGCCGGTCAGCCGTACCGGGTCGGTGCCGGGGTCACCGTGGTGCCCCCGACCGGCGCCACCCTGGACGTCACCGGGACCCGGCCGGGCGAGGACCAGGGCACCGCGCTGTTCCGGCTCGGCCCGGTGCGGTACGCGATCGCCGTACAACCCTTCTCCGGCAACCTCACCCAGGCCGCCGTCCGACTCCGGCAGCGGATCACCGGCACCGCCGGCTACCAGATCACCGGCACCCAGCTCGCCGTCTCCACCGCCGGTGGGCTGGCCGGTCTGCAGGGCGGATACACCGCCGGCGACCGCGGCGGCCGGTACGCCGTCTTCGTCGTGCACGGCCTGACCATCGAGGTCACCGTCAGCGGCGCCGACCTCGACCTGGACCACACGCTGCCGGCCATCGACGCCAGCACCCGGACCGTGCGATACGAGGGGTGACCGATGAGTGAACCGGTGCGGCCCGGCGACACCCGGCTCGACACCCTCGTCCGGGTGCCCGCGTTCTGGGTGGTGATCACCCTGCTCGCCGCCGGCGCGGTGCGGATGTCGCAACTCCTGGCCCGGTTCCTGCACCTCTACCCGATCGCCACGATCACCGCGCTCGGCCTGTTCGCCCTGCTCGCCGTCCCGTTCTGGATGTTCGTCCAGGAGCTCGACTTCCTGGAACGGGAACCGGCCGGGCTGCTCGCCGTCGCGTTCGCCTGGGGCGGTGTGGTCGCCACCAGCGTCTCCATCCCGGGCAGCACCGCCCTGGAGAACCTGATCGCCAAACTCGGCTCACCCGGCCTGGCCGCCGACTGGGGCGCCGCCCTGGCCGGCCCCACGGTCGAGGAGATCGCCAAGACGCTCGGCGTGGTGGCCATCGTGCTGATCGCCCGCTCCCAGGTGAACAGCGTGCTGGACGGCGTCGTCTACGGCGCGCTGGTCGGGCTCGGCTTCCAGATCGTCGAGGACATCGTCTTCGCGATCGGGGCGGTCGCGCTGGCCGGGCAGGGCGACGAGGTGCGGCCGGTGATCACCACGTTCCTGGTCCGTGGATTCCTGGCCGGGGTCTGGAGTCACACCCTGTTCGGCGCGCTGGCCGGCGCCGGCATCGGCTATCTGGTGGTGCACACCGACCGCAGCCGGTCGCGCCGGCTCACGATGGCCGGCCTGGCCCTGTTCGGCGCGTGGGCGTCACACGTGCTGTGGAACTCGCCGCTGTTCCGCGACGGGCTCGGCAACGGCGCGGTGGCGTTGCTCGCCGTGCTCACCTTCAAAGGCCTGCCGCCGCTGCTGCTGATCCTGTTCCTGGTCCGCCGGGCGCACGACCGCGAGGCGGAGTATTACGTCGCCCGGCTCGCCGGGCTCGGCGACCCCGAGGTGATCACCGAGGCCGAGTTGCACGCGCTCGGTTCCGGGGCCCGCCGGGCCGCGGCCCGCCGGCACGCCGGCGACCGGGCCGGCCGCCGGGCCAGGTCGGCGGTGCGCCGTCTGCAGCGCGCCCAGGCCCGGCTGGCCGTCGAGCTCAGCCGGACGTCCCAACCGCTGCCGCAGACAGATCACCACCATGGCGAGGTACGCCACCATCGCGCCACCCTGCAGGCTCTGGGGCACCCGGAGGCGGTCGAGGGGGTACGCACGTGGCGGCACACCGCCTCGACGGTGGGCACCGCAGCGGTGGCGATCGCCGTGCTGTGGGTTGCCCTGTCCGCCCTCGGCGGCGCCTGACCCGCTGTCCGGGCGATGCTCAGACGGTGCCGGCCGGGGGCAGGCCGCCGTCCCCGTCGACGATCGTGTCCGGCGTGCCGTCCTCGTCCAGGTCGACCATCGTCACGTCGACCTTGCCGTCGCCGTCGGTGTCGAACTGGAACAGGTCCGGCTTGCCGTCGCCGTCGGTGTCCGACACCCAGACGTCCACCTTCCCGTCGTGGTTGGCGTCGCTGGTGATCAGGTCGACGCGGTCGTCGCCCCGGGTCTCGACGATCTCCTGCGGCTCGCTCATCTCGTCTCCTCTTGCGGAATTCCAGGATCTGTCAGTCGGTACGGACCCCGACTCTGCCCGGATGGATCACGCGGCACAACCGCCACATGAGTACCCGGTGGACGCAAACCGCAGTCCGATCGTTGTGACACGTGTCGCTGGTGCCCGATCCGGCCGGGGGTAACGTACGCCGTCGTGGATATCGCGGAAGACGGCATGCAGCACCTCTTCACCAGCAACGGAGGCGGTGCGCTTGCCGAGCGGATGGGCATCGTGATCACCGAGGCCACGGCGGAGCGGGTGGTCGGCACGATGCCGGTCGAGGGCAACACCCAGCCGTACGGTCTGCTGCACGGCGGAGCGTCCTGCGTGCTCGCCGAGACCCTCGGGTCGGTCGGCGCGGTCCTGCACGGGCAGACGGTCGATCGGCCGTTCGCGGTCGGCGTCGACATCAACGCCACCCACCACAAGGCGGCCCGCTCCGGCCTGGTGACCGGCGTCGCGGTGCCGGTGCACCGAGGTCGCGCCGTGGCCACCTACGAGGTGGTTCTGGAGGACGAGGCCGGCGAGCGGGTCTGCACCGCCCGCATCACGTGCCTGCTGCGCGGCGCCTGACTCGCACCGCCTCGGTCACCTGACCGGCTTCCGCGTCCGACTCGGCACCGCCCATGACCTGGCTGTTTCGCGGCCCTCTCGCCCGGCGGCCGATCCGCGGCCGCCCGGAGGCGGGCGGCCGGACCGCTTTCCCGGAGTCGTTCGCCGCCGAGCGTGGCTTGACGATTACGCGTACGGTTTGGAACGTGACCGAAGCACCACAGCACGCGTTCGACGACGCCACGCAGATCCTGACCTCCGCGCTCAGCGGTGACAGCGATGCCGTGGCCAGCACCTTCAACGCCGTCGTCAGCCGGGACGGCGTCGTCGGCGCGTGGGACGTCGCGTGGTGCCTGGCCGCCACCATGGTCGGCCAGCTACCCGGCATCGGCGCCTGGACCCTGGAATTCCCTGGTATCGACGATGCCCGATACGATAAGCGTTGGGTCGCCCGTTTCGTCAGCGCCTACGTCAACGGGGACGCCAACACCGGCGAAGCCCTCTTCGGCGCCGCGATCGCCGACGGCCAGCTGCCCGACTGCCTGCTCGCCCTGGCCGGCTCCACGGTCGCGACACTGCGTCACCGGGCGGCCTGAGCGGTCACTGCTTCTTCAGATACAACGCCTTCGCGTACTGCGTCGCGGCGGCCGTGTTGTACATCGACGCCTGCGACATGAAGAAGGTGTTGTCCGCGATCGCCCGGGACGCCTGCGTGGTGCCGGCGAACCTGATGTCCGCCTCCGCCTCGGACAACCCGCGCGCCATGAACTGCCGGCGCATCGCAATCCGCCCGCGCCGGAACGTCTCGGCCGCCTCCTCCGCGTTTCTCATGAAGGTCATCGCCTTTTCCGCCAGAGCCTCGGCCAGGTTGTAAGCCGTCTGCTCGGCCTCGTTCGTGAAGCTCTGCACGTCGCTGTGCCTCCTCGCCAACCGGACCGATACCGCTAACACTCTTAGTCAGCGGAGCCGTCCGCTACAAGAGGCTTTCCCCGCCCTGTGGACAACCGGCCCGACGGCGCGTTCCCGAGTAGACCTTCACCGCTCCACCCTGGACCGCCGATCCGCCGCCGCCCCGAGCCCCCGTCCGGTGGCCACGTCCCGGCGTTTCTCCGGGCGCCGACCGGCACCATCGTCCAAGGCAACCCGGTTTGCTCCCGGCCGCTCGGCGGCGAGTGGCACGAATCAGGGAGCAACCGCGAAACCGATCGTTCATACGATGGCGGGACGAGCCGCGGGGGCGCTCGCGCAAAGCAGAAGCGCCCGGCGCCTCCGCCGGGCGCTTCACACGCTCAACTGCCGACCAGATCCCGGGACGGCCGGGAACATCTGTTACGCGACCCCGGCGGCGGCGCCCGTCGGGACGAGCGGGGAAGCGAATGTCGGGGAGGAGCAAGAAACAAAACGCCGGTGAGAAGCCGGAAGCAGACGTCGGGGAGGCCCGGAAAGCAAAACGTCCACCATGCGTTTCCGCAGGTGGACGGTGCTCAGTGCCCGGCGAGAGGCCTGGTGGCCAGGGGCGGGGTCGAACCGCCGACCTTCCGATTTTCAGTCGGACGCTCGTACCAACTGAGCTACCTGGCCGTGCTTGGTGCTTTGCGGTCCTGACGGGACTTGAACCCGCGACCTCCGCCTTGACAGGGCGGCGAGCACTCCAACTGCTCCACAGGACCTTGCTATTTCACTGCTTTTCTTGCTCTGGTCTGTCAGCGACCTGCGTCGCTAACCTTACCAGTACCCCCAACGGGATTCGAACCCGTGCTACCGCCTTGAAAGGGCGGCGTCCTAGGCCACTAGACGATGAGGGCAACTCCGCCATCATTGCACATCAAGCTGGGTGCTCGATCAGCAACGTTTGGTGGCCTTCGCCCCAACCGCGCCCCGTTGAGGCCTGCAAAGCATATGTGATCCACCGAGCGGCCGCCAAATCGGTATCCCTCTTTCCGCCTGTACCTCGCTGACCAGGGGAAACGTTGCCGGCCGGCCGTCGGCAAGGCGCTGGGCCGCGCCAAGGCGGCCGCACGGAGAGGGCCGCACGGGCAGGGCCGCACGGGCAGGGGCGTGCGGGCAGGGGCCGTGCGGGCAGGGGCGTGCGGGCAGGGGCCGTGCGGGCAGGGGCCGTGCGGGCAGGGGCGTGCGGAGGCGGCTAGACCGTGGCGAGCAGGTGGACGGCCTCGGTGAGGCCGGTCAGGCGGGTGATCCCGGAAGGCAGGTCATGCGGCCAGCCGGGGCCGGCGGCGGCGATGACCAGCGGCGGGTGCGGGATGTCGCGGACCCGGGTCAGCTGGGTGACGATGCCGGTGGCCGGGCGCTGCGACCAGAGCACGACGGCAGCCGGGCCGGTGCGGGCGATGGCGTCCAGCAGGGCCTGTGACGGCACCCGGGCGCCGAACAGACGGCTCGGCACGCCTCCCTCGGCCAGGGCGGCGGCCAGGGCCTCCAGGGGCAGTGTGTGCTGTTCCTCGTCGGCGGCGGCGAGCAGCACCCGGGGAGAGCCGGCGGGGTGTGGGACCGAGGCGAGGATTTCGGTGACGGCGCGCGACAGCAGGTGTTCGACCTCGACGAAACGCCGAGTGGCCTCGTACCGGTCGCCGATCGCGGCCAGAGCCGGGACCATCACCTCGGTCCAGGCGGGTATCACGCCGCGGTCGTGCAGCGTGCTGCAGAGGATGTCGCGCATGCCGCGCACGTCGAGCCGCATCGCGGCCCGGGTCAGCCCGCGAGCGGCCGGGGCCGGTCCGCGGGTCGGGCGGGTGCCCCGGCCGGCGGGGCCGACCGGGGGCTGTCCGGGAGCGGCCGGGGTGGGTGGCGACGCCACGGCGGTGGGGTCGTACAGCGCCGCGCCGGGCTCCGGTGGGGTGAGGGGCCTGGACCGCGCCCAGGCGGCGGCCTCGGCGGGCGCCACGCCCTGAGTGGTGAGCCGCTGCATCACCTGCAGCCGGTCCATGTCCTCGGCGGTGTACCGCCGGTGATGTCCGGGCTCGTGCCGGCTCGGCCCGAGCCCGTACCGCTGGTGCCAGGTGCGCAGGGTCGTGACCGCCACTCCCAGCCGCCGCGCGGCCGCCCCGGCACTCAACGCCACATCGCCCGCCCGCCCGGCCGGCGCGGCATCTGCCACGCCGGTCCGGACGGCGTCGTCCGGAGAATCCGTCGCGGCGGTCGCCGGGCCGGTGCGGGAGGCGTCGTCCGTGGCGGTCGCCGGGCGGGCCCGGGAGGCGTCGTCCGCGGCACCCGACGCGGCAGCTGTCGCGTCGGTCAGGGGCGTATCGCTCGGGCCACCGGGCGCGGCAGCCACCGGGCCGGTCCGGACGGCGCCGGGACCGGCTGTGGCCGGGATGTCGTGCGAGGAGGCGACCGAGCTGCCCGGCGAGGTGGGGATCTCGGCGCTCAACGCCTCACCGGCCACCCGACCGCTCCGTGGAAAGGACACCCGACCGCTCCGTGAGAATCTCGAACACCCCGGGGAGCCAGGGCGCGTACAGCTCGGGGGACTCCGTCAACCCGGTGCGCAGCCCGGGCAGCGAGGCCCAGCGCAGCGTGGCGATCTCCGCCGGATCGGGGTGTGGCACGACGCCGTCCGGCAGGGCGCCGATCAGCACGTGGTCGTATTCGTGCTCCACCCGGCCGGTGACCGGGTCGGTCGCGCGGTAGGTGTACACGCCGATCTCGGTCAGCGTGACGTCACGTACCGCCAATTCCTCGGTGAGACGCCGCGCCGCGGCGACCGTGACCGGCTCGCCGGGCGCGGGGTGGCCGCAGCAGGTGTTGCCCCAGCGGAGCGGGAAGCGGGTTTTGGCCGCGGCCCGCTGCTGGAGCAGCACCCGGCCCTCATCGTCGGTGAGGAAGACCGAGAAGGCCCGGTGCAGCGCACCCGGCGAGAGGTGGGCGTCGGAGACGGTGGCCGACCCGAGCGGCTGCCCCTCCTCGTTGACGAGCTCGACGAGATGATCTTCACGGTTGAGGTGACCGATGCTGCTCATGAGGCTCCCTGTGTGATCCGGCTCGCGGCCAGCTTCCCGGAGATGAGCACCATCGGCACGCCGACCCCGGGTTGTGTGCCCGAACCGGTGAAGACCACGTTCGGCAGCGTGGGGTGCAGGTTCGCCGGCCGGAACGGGCCGGTCTGGGCGAAGGTGTGCGCGGCGGCGAACGGCGTGCCGGCCGCCATCCCGTCGTCGGCCCAGTCGGCCGGCGTGATGATCCGTTCGACCTCGACCCCGTCCCGGAAGCCGATGTAGCCGCGCTGCTCCAGGGTACGCAGCAGCTCGTCGGCATACCGTTCGGCGAGGCCGCCGCGCCAGTTCATCGGACCGGAGACGAGGTTCGGGGCGGGCGCCAGCACGTAGTAGGTCTGTTTGCCGTCGGGCGCGGCAGAGGGGTCGGTGTGCGTGGGATTGGTGACCAGCAGTGACGGGTCGCTCATCAGCAGCCCACGGTTGATCACTTCGTCGAAGGTGCGGCGCCACGTCGTACCAAAGTGGATGTTGTGGTGTGCGATCTTCGAATACCGCTGTGACGATCCGATGTGGAGTACCACGCAGGAGGGCGAAAAGCGCAGGTTGCGGCTGTTCCGGGCAGGCAGCAGGTCGCGGTACGCGATGGGCAGGTCGGGATTGAGTACGACGGTGTCCGCCTCGATCACGTCCCCGCCGACGGTCACCACCCCGGTCGCCCGGCCGTGCTGGGTGAGCACCCGCTCGACCGTCGTGTCGTAACGGAAGGTGACCCCGTGCTTCTCGGCGGCGCCGGCCAGCGCCTTGGGGACGGCGTGCATGCCGCCCTTGGGGTAGTACACCCCGGCGACCGAGTCGAGGTAGGCGATCACCGCGTAGATGGCCATCGCGTCGTGCGGGGCGAGACCGGCGTACATCGCCTGGAACGAGAAGATCCGCTGGGTCCGCGGATCGCGGAAGAACTCGTTGATCTTCGGCTGCAGGCGACCGAAAGCGCCCATCCCGAGCAGCTTCAGCAGGTTGAGGTTGAGCAGGTCGAGCGGACTGTCCAGGTTCCGGTCGATGAAGTGGTCCCGTTCCAGCTGCCAGAGCCGCCGGGTGTAGTCGACGAACCGCAGGTAGCCGTCGGCCTCGCGGGCGCCGCAGACCTGGGCGATCTCGGCCGCCATCCGGGTGGTGTCGGTGCGGACGTCCAGCGTGGAGCCGTCCGGGTAGTACGCCCGGTAGGCCGGGTCGAGCGGGGTCAGCTCCAGCCAGTCGGAGAGATTCTCGCCGACCGCGGCGAGCGGCTCGGCGATCAGTTCCGGCATGGTCAGCACGGTCGGGCCGGTGTCGAAGTCGTATCCGCCGACCGAGAGGCGCCCGGCGCGGCCGCCCGGCACCGGCTCCCGCTCGACGACGGTGACCTGCCGCCCGGCTGCGGCCAGGTGCAAGGCGCAGGAGAGGCCGGCCAGGCCGGCCCCCACTATCACGACACGATCGGTGGGTCCGGTAACAGTGCGCACGCCGCGGCTCCAGGGGGTGGGGGGTTTCATCATGCCGGGCGCTGCGTCGCCACGGTGGCCAGCTCGATCAGGGTGGCACGGGCCTCGGCGTCGATCGGCGCCGAGGCCAGCGCGGTCAGTCCTTCGGTGACCCGGGCACGGATCATCTCCTCGACCCGGGCCGGGGCGCCGGTCTCGGCGACGACCTGCGCCTTGCGCTCGATCTCCGCCGACTCCAGCTCGGCCAGCTGGCCGGGGGTGGCCATCCGACGGGCCAGCATCAGCAGTGCGGTCGGTTTGCCGGTGCGCAGGTCGTCGCTGACCGGTTTGCCGGTCACCGCCGGGTCGCCGTAGACACCGAGCAGGTCGTCGCGCAGCTGGAAGGCCTCGCCGACGGCGATGCCGTAGGTCCGGTACGCCTCGGCGACCTCCACGTCCTCGACCCCGGCCAGGGCCAGGCCGAAGTCGAGCGGCCGCTGCACGGTGTAGCTGGCGGTCTTGTGCCGGGCGACCAGCAGTGCGCGCTCCACCGACCAGGACGCCGGATCGGTCTCACCGAGGACGTCCAGATACTGCCCGGCGACCGCCTCGATCCGCATCCGGTCGTAATGCGCGCGGACTGCAAGCAGGGTGGCCGCCGGCACCGGGGTGCGGGCCAACAGCTGGTCGGCCCAGACCAGGCAGAGGTCGCCGACCAGGATCGCGGCCGACGTGCCGAACCGGCCGCCGTGCTGGGCCGCGAAGATCCGGTGGGCGGTGGGCCGGCCGCGGCGGGTGGACGAGTCGTCCATCACGTCGTCGTGGACGAGCGCGAAGGTGTGCATCAGCTCCAGCGCGCCGAGCGCGGGCAGCAGCGTCTCGGCGTCCGCGGCCGGCCCGGCGACGCCGCGCCAGCCCCAGTACGCGAACGTCGGCCGCAGCCGTTTGCCGCCGGCCATCACCAGGTCACGGGCGGTGCGGCCGAAGCCACCGAGCGATGGGTCGACGGCGTCGAGAGAGGCGATCTGGGAGGCGAGGAAGTCGGCGAGCGTCCCCTCGACTGCACCGACCAGCCCAGTGTGAGAGACGGACTGCCGGGGTATCGCGGCAAGGCGATTTCCCTCGAGGGTGTCATTGGCCACGTCCAGTACCGTACCCTAACTCTCAGAAGTTGCGTCGATTCGTGCGTCGATTTATCCGGGAGGACCGGGATGGAAACCGATCTGGCCGCCGCCTATGAGCGGTGCCGTGAGCTACACCGAGAGCACGGACGCACGTACTACCTGGCGACCCGGTTACTACCGGCCTGGAAGCGCCGGCATGTGCACGCTCTGTATGGATTCACCCGGTTCGCCGACGAGATCGTCGACCGCACCGAGGCGCAACCACCCGCCGAGCGCGCCGCCGAGCTGGCCACCTGGTCCGCCGGATTCCTCGCCGGACTGCGCGGCGAGCCGGTCGACGACCCGCTGCTCCCGGCCGTGCTGCACACCATCGCGGTCTTCGGGCTCGACCTGGAGGACTTCGCGAAGTTCCTGCGCAGCATGGAGATGGACCTCACCGTCACCGGCTACCGCACCTACGACGACCTGCTCGACTACATGGAGGGCTCGGCCGCCGTGATCGGCACCATGATGCTGCCGATCCTGGGCTCCACCGACCCGGCCGCCGCCCGCGAACCGGCCCGCCAGCTCGGCTTCGCCTTCCAGCTCACCAACTTCATCCGGGACGTCGCCGAGGACCTCGCGCGGGACCGGATCTACCTGCCCGAGGAGCACCTCGCCGAGTTCGGTGTGACCCGCGCCGACCTGGCCGCCGGCGTCGCCACCCCGGCGATCCGCGCGCTCATCCGGGCCGAGGTGGACCGCGCCCGTGAGCACTACGCGGCCGCCGCCCCCGGCATCCCGCTGCTCGAACGCACCTCGCAGGCCTGCATGCGGACCGCCTTCCAGCTGTACGGCGGGATCCTGGACGAGATCGAGGCGGCCGACTACGACGTGTTCGCCCGGCGGGTCACGGTGCCGAACCGGCGCCGGGCCGCGGTCGCCGTCCGCAGCCTGCTCACCCGGCCCGGCACCCCGGTCGAACTGGCGGCCTGAGATGGGCGCCCGCGTCGCGCTGTTCACCCGCGACCTGCGGATCCACGACAACCCGCTGCTCAGCGGGCCCGACCCGGTGGTGCCGCTGTTCGTCCTCGACCCACGGCTGAGCGGCCTCTCGGCCAACCGCAGCCGCTTTCTCCACCAGAGCCTGGCCGACCTGCGGAACAGTCTCCGCGAGCGTGGCGCCGACCTGGTGATCCGGGAGGGCGACCCGGTGGCCGAGACCATCGCGGTCGCCTCCGAGGTGGACGCGTCGACGATCACGGTGGCCGCCGACGTGACCGGTTACGCCCAGCGGCGCGAGCGGCGGCTGCGGGACGAGCGATTCCGGGTGAAGACGGTGCCGAGCGTCACGGTGCTGCCGCCCGGTACGGTCCGGCCGGGCGGGGGAGGCGAGTCGTACCGCGTGTTCACGCCGTACTTCAAAGCCTGGGAGAAAGCTGGGTGGCGCGCACCCTCCGCAACGCCGGGGAAGGTCGCGATGCCGGCCGGCATCGCGCCGGGAAGGCTCCCCGAGATGCCCGCCGGCGACTCACCGGACGCCGTCGCCGGTGGCGAGACCGAGGGCCGCCGCCGGCTCCAGGCCTGGCAGAAAGAAATGGCGCGGTACGCCGAGGACCACGACGACATGGCCGCCGACAACACCAGCCGGCTCAGCGCCTACCTCCGGTTCGGCTGCCTGTCGCCGCTCGAACTGGCGCTGGCCGCGAAAGCCGACGACTCTCCCGGCGCCCAGGCCTACCTGCGGCAACTGTGCTGGCGGGACTTCTACTACCAGGTCACCGCGACCTTCCCGGAGATCTCCACCCGGCCGCTGCGGGAGAAGGCGGACCAGAACTGGCGATACGACGACGACGCGCTGCGTCACTGGCAGGACGGCCTGACCGGGGTGCCGATCGTCGACGCCGGCATGCGCCAGCTCCGCGCGGAGGGCTGGATGCACAACCGGGCCCGGCTGATCACCGCCGCGTTCCTCACCAAACACCTGGGCATCGACTGGCGGCCCGGGCTGCAATGGTTCTTCCGCTGGCTGCTCGACGGCGACGTGCCGAACAACTCCGGCAACTGGCAGTGGACCGCCGGCACCGGCAACGACACCCGGCCCTATCGCAGGTTCAATCCCATTCGCCAAGCGCAGCGATTCGATGCGCAGGGCGTGTACGTTCGGCGCTACGTACCGGAGTTGAAAGACATCGACGGTGTCACGGTGCATCAGCCGTGGCGACTGCCGGAATCGGTACGCCGCGGGCTCGACTATCCCGGACCGTTGGAGTCACATCGGGACGAGGCGGTCTGGCTGCGCGACTGAGGCTGCGGGGTCCACCGGCTGGTTGCGTCCGTCACACGTACTCGCCGGTGGACCCCGCGTGGCGTACCCAGGCCTCGATCACCTCATGCGGGAAGGCGGCCATGAGGATGGCGGGCGCCAGCCGACGCCCACCATCGCCCCCTCATGACCGCCCGCCTTCTCGGTACCTCCGCGAGGGTCCAGAATCGGTCGTGGCCGGCGGCACATGAGGAATCGGCGCACGGTCCTTCTGCTTAGGTGGGGTCATGTCTGAAGCGCGGCAAGTGGACGTGGTGGTCGTCGGGCTCGGTGTCGGCGGCGAGGAGGTCGCCGGTCGCCTGGCCGCGGCCGGCCTGAGCGTGATCGGCGTCGAACACCGACTGGTCGGTGGCGAATGCCCGTACTGGGGATGCATCCCCACCAAGATCATGGTCCGCGCCGGGAACGCGCTGGCCGAGGCCCGCCGGATCCCCGGCCTCGCCGGGACGTCCACGGTGCGGGCCGACTGGGCGCCGGTCGCCAAACGGATCCGCGACGAGGCCACCGACGACTGGAACGACAAGGTCGCCGTCGAGCGGTTCACCGGTAAGGGCGGAACGTTCGTCCGGGGCACGGCCGAACTGACCGGTCCCGGTCAGGTCCGGGTCGGGGACCAGGAATTCGCCGCTTCGCGCGGCGTGGTCATCGCCACCGGCACCGCCGCTGTGGTCCCACCCATCGAGGGCCTGTCCGGTACGCCGTTCTGGACGAACCGTGAGGCCGTGGAAGCGGCGGCCCTGCCCGCATCGATGCTGGTGCTCGGCGGCGGGGCGATCGGGTGCGAGCTGGCCCAGGCGTACGCCCGGTTCGGCGTGCAGGTGACGGTCATCGAGGGCTCACCCCGGGTGCTGGCCATGGAGGAACCGGAGTCGTCCGAGGTGGCGGCCGCCGCCCTGACCGCCGACGGGGTCCGGATCGTCACCGGGGTGCGCGCGCAGAAGGTCGCCCACGACGACGGGTTCCACGTGACCCTCTCCGACGGCAGCGTGCTGGCCGGCGAGAAGCTGCTGGTCGCGACCGGGCGGGCGGCCCGGCTCGGCGGGCTCGGGCTGGACCGGGTGGGGCTGGACCCGTCGGCTCGATTCCTGGCCACCGATGACCGGCTGCGCGCCGGCGAGGGCATCTGGGCGGTGGGGGACGTGACCGGGAACGGGGCGTTCACCCACATGGCGATGTACGAGGCGGACATCGCGGTGCGGGACATCCTGGGGCAGGGCGGCCCGGGAGCCGACTACCGGGCGCGGCCGCGGGTGACCTTCCTCGACCCGGAGATCGGGGCGGTGGGGATGACCGAGCAGCAGGCCCGGGACGCCGGCCTCGAGGTGCGGGTGGGGTACGTGCCGCTGAACCAGACCTCGCGAGGGTTCATCCACGGGCCGGGGAACGAGGGATTCCTCAAACTTGTCGCGGACGGGGAGCGGGGAGTGCTGGTCGGCGGGACGACCGCCGGGCAGTCCGGTGGCGAGATGATCGGGGCGGTGGCGGTGGCGGTGC
>NZ_LT827010.1:460000-567500 GCF_900119315.1 Actinoplanes sp. SE50/110
GTGCTGGGCGACCCAGCCGATCGCCGCGATCACCTGGGACACGTCCGCCGAGCCGTCCGAGGCGGCGACCTTGAGGCTCACGATCCGGGCGTCGGGGGCCATGCCGGTGAACCCGGTGCTCGCCGAGTACTGGGCCGGGGTGCCGGCCGAGTCCCGGCCGGCGATGATCGAGGCCATGTGGGTGCCGTGCCCGAAGGTGTCACGGTAGCGGACATCGGCGTACTGCGACTCGAACGACAGGTCCGGTCCGTTCACCACGTTGCCGGAGGTCAGGCCGGGAACCGTGGCCACCCCGGAGTCGATCAGCGCGACGTCCACGCCCTTGCCGGTGTAGCCGGCCTTCCAGGCGTCGTTGACGTGCATGGTGTTCCGGACGAAGGACAGCGATCCCTCGTCTTTGGTCGCGTCGTAGCCGAGCGCCGGATCGACCGCCTTCAGGTGGCCGGTGCTGTTCGCGGTCACCGACCGTACGCCGGCCGTCGCCCGCAGGGTCGTCACCAGTGCCGGCGAGACCTGCGCGGTGAACCCGTCGACGATCGGCAGTTCCCGTTGCACCGTTCCGCCGGATCGCCGTACCAGTGCTTCGACGCCGGCGACGCGCGAGGCGTCCTGGAGCGAGACGATGACCTGCTCCGCGGCGACGGCGGGGGTTGTCGCCGCCGCGGCCGGTGCGGCACCGGTCAGGCAGCCGGCTCCGGCGGCGAGAACCACCGGCCCGATCGCCAGACCACGTCGCAGCGACCTCAATGCCCCAACCACATTTCCTCCTCGTCGCGAAGGCCGGTCGGGCCTTCCCGCCGGTGACCATCGGCAACCGGGCCGCAACCTGAAGAACTTCTCTCGGGTTCGTCGGCAGTTACGGTGATCTATGGCATAGGGACATACTCGACCTTCCCGGCAAATGACCGGTAAGCGCCTATCCGAGGTGTCGGCGACCGGCGGCTTGCTGTAAGACTGCATCGATTGATCTCACCGCCATCCCTCAGCGGACGGCGGGTCAACCGATATGCGGCGGCCGGTCAGGTCGTCGTGATGATGGTACGGGGGTTCCATCGTGGCTTTCTGGACGCTTCGTCGTGCGCTTTCGCCGATCGCCCGTCCCCATGGCGTGAACGGCCGGTAGCCGGCGCCATCCCACCATCGTCGCGTCGCCGACGGGCGGCGCTCTTTGTCCTGCTCTTCGGCTCGATCGGGAAATGAGTCTCGTGAAATCTTCCATGCAACGACGCCGCCTGCGGTGGATCGTAGGTCTGGCGGCCGGCTTGGCCGTCGCCGTGGCGGTGCCGGGTGGCGCCGCGGTGGCGGCGCCGCGGGTGCAGGCGCCGGTGGTGCAGCCGCACGCGCTGACCGTCCAGGAGGCGCTGCAGCAACTCCTCGGCGCGGACACCAAGGCGCCGGCCGACACACCGATCGACGACGCCGACCTGGATCGGATGCTGACCCAGGATCTGGCCGACTACGACGCGGATCCGGCGGTGCGGGCCGCTGCCACGGCGGTGCTGGCCACCAACGATCCGGCGCAGATCAAGGACTTTCTGGACAACGGGCTGCCGGTCTACCGCAAGGCCGATCAGCAGCGCCAGAAGGACCAGGCGGACCACAACCGGGTCCAGGTCCAGGAGTGGGCCGTCTCCGGCAGCCCGACCGTGCGGCAGCGGGCGCAGGCCGCTCTGGACTCCAACGACAACGCGAAGATCGCCGCGTTCGTGGCGACCGGGCATGACGCCGCCGATCTGGCGGACAAGCAGGATGCGCTGAACGCGGCGCAGCAGGCCAAGCTGATCCAGGGCCGGGTCGAGCAAATGGTCGCCAACGGTGGCTACGAGGTGCAGAAGCTCGGCCAGGCCGCGCTGGACAGTGAGGACCCGGTGGTCATCGCCGAGTTCTACAACACCGGGTACGCGGCGGCCAGCAAGCAGGACGCGGACGCGCAGCAGCAGATCACCGACGCGCTCGCGGCCCGGTCCAAGGCGGTCGCCGACCTGACCGATCTGGCCCAGCGGGCCGCCCAGGCCGCGGACGCGCAGAAGAAGATCATCCAGGCGAGTGTCGCCGCGACGCAGGCATTGACCTCGGCGTCGAACGCGATGGGTCTGGCGAACAAGGAGGCCAAGCAGGCCGACTCGATCTACGCCGCGGACATCCCGCTGCGCAACGCCGGCAAGGCGACGCACACCACGGACGTGATGAACCTGCGGATGCAGGCGTGTCAGGACGCCGTCACCGCCCAGGGATACGCCGACCAGGTGACCGGGCAGTCCGGGGTCGCGGCGACCGCGGCGCAGACACTGGACAAGACCGGTCTGTCGCACAACATCGCGTGGGCCGACGTGATCCAGGCGCAGGCCGATGCGGGCACCTCGGCCGCGGGGGCCGCGATGACCGCCTGCCAGGCGGCGACCGCGACCGAGGGCGCGAGTCGCACGCTGGACGCGGATCACGCCGCGACCGTGGATGCCAACAACGCGGTCAAGTATCGGCAGGCCGCGGAGCGGGAGCAGGCGTCGGCGGAGAAGCTGGCCGACCGGGCGGAGAAGCTGGCCGCGGCCGCGCAGGCCGCCGCCACCGACGCGCACAACCAGCGGGTCCGGGCCGAGAACGACGCGGACAGCGCGCAGGGGCACGCCGACAACGCCGCCGCCGACTACCAGGCCGCCAAGCAGCAGCAGGCCAAGGCGCGGGCGGCGGCGAGTGCGGCGATCAGCCAGTCGATCACCGCGTACCAGGCGGCCGGCCGGGCGATCGATCAGCAGAACATCGTGATCGGCAAGGCCGGTGAGGCCAAGACCAAGCAGGAGGACGCGCTGGCCGCGGGCGCCGCGTTCGCCGGCAAGGCGCAGCGGGCCAAGACGCTGATCGAGAAGGCCAAGGCCGACGATCAGAACACCAGCTCCAAGGAGTTCGCGGCGCAGGCCGCCGAGGCACACCTGCTGTCCGCGGAGATGGCCTGCAAGTATCCGGACAACCCGTCCGGGAACGGTTGCCCGGGCACCGCGGAGATGCAGCGGCTGCGCAATGACGCCGCGTCCCTGAGGGCGATCGCCAACGCCGCCAAGAACGCCTCCGACCAGTCGAAGAGGGACGCGAACGCGGCGTCGGACGCGTCCTCGGCCGCTGCCGCTGACGCCCGCCAGGCCGCCGCGGCTGCCGCTGCCGCGGCCGCGGATGCGCGTGCCGCCGAGCACCAGGCCGCGCTGGCCCGGCAGGACGCCGCGGACGCCAAGACCGCGGCGGTCAAGGCGATCAAGGACGCGAACGCGGCCAACGCCGACGCCCGCGCGGCGGTGCAGGCCGCCCGCACCTCGATCAACAAGGCGACCGCCGCGCGCGCCGACGCGGACATGACCGCGCAGGCGGCGCAGGACGCGGTCCGGCAGTCGGCGGTCGCGTCGTTCTGGTCGCGGATCTCCGGCCGGGCGGCGATCGATGCGCGGATCACCGCGGCCGGGATCGCCGACCCGGCCGCTTCGGCGATCGATGTGGCTTCGGGCTACGCGGCGACCGACAGCGACGCCGCGATGGCGGTCGACATCGCGAACAATGCGCTGCAGATCGCCGACTCGCAGGCCACCGCCGCGCAGCAGCACGCCGACGACGCCGCCGCGGCGGCCGCGCACGCGCAGCAGATGGCGGACCTGGCCGTGGCACAGGTCAAGCCGGCGTATGTGGCGGCGCAGAAGGCGGCCGAGGCGGCCAACCGCGCGGTCCAGGCCGCCAACACCGCGATCCAGGCCGCGAAGAGCGCAGCCAAGGAGGCACAGGGCGCCGTCGACGCGGCCAAGGACGCAGCGGAGGCGGCCAGGGACGCGGGTAATTCGGCCCAGGACGCCGCGATCGCGGCGGCGCAGGCCGGCAGCGACTCGGGGACGGCGCAGCAGGCGGCGAACAACGCCAGCGGTTACGCGAGCAAGGCGCAGCAGGCGGCGACCAACGCGAACGTGTTGTCCGGGAAGATCTCGGACGTCAGCACGAACATCACCAACCTGTCGAACAGCATCTGGGGCATCGCGCAGGCGATGTCGGGGATCGCCAAGGATCTGAAGAACGCCGCCTGGGCGAAGTACAACGCGGAGCAGGCGGCCGCCGAGGCCAAGGTCAACGACTGGATCGACGACAAGGCCAATTGGCTCAACGACCACGTCTTCGGTGGTTCCCAGATCGGCAAGGGCATCACCGACAGCGCGGCCGGGATGGCCAAGGGCCTGCTGGTGACCAGTAGTTGCGTCGGTGGCACGTTCCTGGGCAGCGACAACGCGGCCGGTGACGAGTGGAGCGTCCCGGACGTCAGCTACCTGCCGAAATCGGACAAGGCCTGCAACGCCCTGGTCAAGGGGATCAAGGATCTCATCCTCCACCCCTGGGAACTGCTGCACTGGAGCGATTGGAAGGAGAAGGGCTGGCAGTACACCCTCGGTGAGGTCATCTTCGACGTTGTCACCATCGGCGGCACCGACGGCCTCGGCATCTTCGCGAAGCTGGGTGAGTCCGGCGCGATCCAGACCGCGAAAGCGGCGATCAAGGACATCGCCAAGATGTCCGCCAAGGATCTGCTCGCCGGCGCCGCCAAGTTCACGGTCGACAACCTGAGCAACGCGATCAAGGCGCTCGGCACGGTCGACGTCGCCCGTCTGCTCGAACTGTCCGGGAAGATCGGCGCCAAGCTCACCTTCTCTCCGGAGGAGCTGGCCGCGCTGTCCAAGGCCGCGGTCACCAAGGGCATGGACGCGATCGAGGACACCCTGCGGAAGCTGGGCAGCACACCCGTCCTGCAGGGTCTGAAGGACCTCGTCGAGCGGTGCTTCACCCCGCACAGCTTCACCGCCGACACCCGGGTCGTGCTCGCGGACGGCTCCACCAGGCGGATCGCGGACATCGCGGTCGGCGACCGGGTCCTCGCCGTCGATCCGATCACGTACGTCCGCCGGGCCGAACCGGTCACGGCACTGCACCGCGACATCGACACCACGCTGGCCGACGTGAAGGTGCGGGACCGGGCCGGTCGGATCAGCGTCATCCACACCACGCCGGGTCACGTGTTCTGGGATCAGTCGAACCTGCGCTGGGTCGAGGCTGCGCGGTTGGCGTCCGGCACGCTGCTCGCCTCGGCGGACGCCCAGCGGGTGACGGTCGTCGACGTCCAGACCTTCGGCGGCAGTCAACCGATGTACGACCTGACGGTCGCCGCCATCCACTCGTTCATGGTGGTGGCGGGTCGCTCGGCGGTCCTGGTTCACAACGAACAGACGGCACGTGCGCCGAAGCCCGATGTGGACCACGATTACCTTAAGACCATGGTCCGTTATCTGTACAAGTCGCTCGATCTGGCGCCCGAGCTGAACATCACCATCTACGGTGACGGCACGACCATGGCGGCGCTCATGAACGAGTGGAAGACGGGCGAAGCGACCAACGGCAGCGAGCATTTGACGAAGATCCGGGACGTGCAGAACGGACTCACCAAGTTCCTCAACACGGAGGGATACTGGAAGAAGCCGAAAAAGGGCGAGAAGAAAGTGTGGATCGACTTCACCACCCGTACGTCGAAGGACATCGCGGTCGCCACGGACCTTCTCAAGGCCGTCAACGACTCGCTGGCCAACAGCTACGTCGACTTCAGTGATTACAAGGCGTTGCTGGGGTGCTGATGGATGGCCGGCCGGCTGTGGAAAGGGTTGCCGACGCGCTGTTGGCCGCTCTCCCGGACTTCGACTACGTGTATTCCAACAACATTGAAGCCTATGATCGGTTCTCGCCGGGTTTGTTCTTCTGGGAGGTGGTCCAGGCGACGGTCCGGTCCTACCTGGGTGACCAGGACGAGCCGGATTGGCGCAGCACCCTCGACTTCATGGAAAGTGCCGTCCGGTCCGGCAGCCAGGACGAGAGGAAGGCGGTCGGCTTCCACTTCCTGTGGAACCTGCCGAACCGCGGCGACCCCGGACATGACCTGGTCGGCGAGCTGGGGCCGGAGCTGACCCGGATTCTCACCCGGATGCAGCACGGGCAGCCGGTCGACTGAGTCGACCCCGGCGGCCGATCGGCGTGTTCCTCAGCCGATCGGCCGCAGGGCCCGGGACACCGCGAACGCCACCCCGAGCAGCGCCGCCACGGCCAGCAGGCCGTGCACCACGGTCAGGTGGTCGCCGAGGAAGCCGATCAGCGGCGGTCCGCCGAGAAAGGCGACGTAGCCGATCGAGGCGACCACCCCGACCCGCGGCGCGGCCTTCGCCGGGTCGTCGGCGGCCGCGCTCATCCCGACCGGGAAGCCGAGGGACGCGCCGACACCCCAGAGCAGGGCGCCGGCGAAGGCGAACGCCGGGTGCGGGCCGAACGCGAACAGCAGCAGCCCGCCCAGGCCGATCACGGCCAGGACGCGCAGGACCGGGACCCGGCCGTACCGGTCGAGCAGCCCCGGCCCGTACCACCGGGCAACGGTCATCGCGGCGAGGAAGACCGCGAAGGTGAGCGTGCCGATCTCGGCCGAGGTGCCGTAGTCGTCGATCATCGCGACGTTGATCCAGTCGATGCCGGCGCCCTCGGTGAACGCGAACGCCAGCACGACGACGCCGATCAGCAGGGTGCGCGGCTCCCGCCAGAAGGCCAGCGACTCGCGGAACCCGGCGGTCTCCGCGGCCTCCGGCGAGGACGTGTCCGGGCCGAACCGGCGCACGGCGACGGCCACCGTCAGTGTGGCAATCATGATCAGAACCACCATGTGCACGGTCACCGAGATCCCGGCCGCCACCGCGCCGGCGCCGGCGATCGCGCCGGCCACCGTGCCGACGCTGTAGCCGGCGTGGAAACGCGGCATGATCGCCCGGCCCAGGCGGCGCTCGACGACCGCGGCCTGCACGTTCATCGCCACATCCCAGGCACCGGTGGCGAACCCGTAGACGTAGAGCCCGATGACGACCGGAAGCACGCCGAACCGGTAGCCGACGCCGACCACGCTCATCGCCAGGCCCAGCGTCACCGCCATCACGGTCACCGTCCGGCGCGAACCGAACCGGCCGACCAGGTGCCCGGCCAGCGGCAGCGAGGTGATCGAACCGACCGCGGTGGCCAGCAGCACCAGACCGAGCCCGGACGGGCTGAGCCGCAGCGAGTCCCGGATCTGCGGGATCCGGGCGGCGAACGTCGCCACCACGAAACCCAGGGCGATGAACGCGATATAGACGCTTCTCGTGGTGCCGCGGAGCGCGCTGCCGGTGCTGGTGATCACCGACAGGAGGCTACCGGTCACGTGTCTAGACTTCTGTCCGTGCTGGGGGAACCGGAGTGGGACGTCGCGGTCATCGGGGCGGGCCCCGCCGGGCTGGCGGCCGCGCATGCCGCCGCGTCGCGAGGTGCACGGGTGGCGGTGCTGGAACGCGCCGAGCATCCGCGGTACAAGACCTGCGGCGGCGGCCTGCTCGGCAGTTCGCTGCGGCTGAGCGCGGCACGCCTGGCCTCGGTGCCGGTCCGGGACACGATCTCCAGCATCACGTTCACGCTGGCCGGGCGCCGTGAGTTCACCCGCGTCTCGGCCGAGCCGCTGATCTCCCTGGTCCGCCGCGACGAGTTCGACCAGGCGTGGTGTCGGGCCGCCGAGCAGGCCGGCGCAGAAATCTTTCCCCACACGATCGTCCGTACGCTGGATCAGCACGACGACGGCGTCATCGTGACCCTGGCCGGCGGCGAAACGCTCACCGCGCGGGTGGCCGTGGGGGCGGACGGTTCGGCCGGGATCACCGGCCGGCACGTCGGCGTGCTGCTGGAGCAGCAGGACCTCGGTCTCGAGGTGGAACTCGCGGCCACGCCGCAGGATCAGGAGCGCTGGCGCGGCCGGGTGCTGCTCGACTGGGGTCCGCTGCCCGGGTCGTACGGCTGGGTCTTCCCGAAGGGCGACGAGCTCACCGTCGGTGTGATCATGGAGAAGGGCCGCGGCGCGGACACCAAGCGCTACCTGCGGGAGTTCGTCGAGCAGGTCGGCCTGTCGGGTCGCCCGGTGCTGCGCGACTCCGGGCATCTGACCCGCTGCCGGGCGGTGAGCTCGCCGGTGCGCCGCGGGCGGGTGCTGGTCGCCGGGGACGCCGCCGGGCTGCTCGAACCGTGGACCCGGGAGGGGATCAGCTACGCCATCCGGTCCGGGATCTGGGCCGGCGAGATCGCCGCCGGAAGTCGCGATCTCGCCGCGTACGACCGGATCATCGCCGCCGAGCTCCAGCCGGAGATCGTGGCCGGGCGTCGCCTGCTCGGCGTCTTCAGCCGGCACCCGTCGATCGTGCACACGGCGATGTCCACCGGCCTCGGCTGGCGCGCCTTCAGCGGTTTCTGCCGCGGCGACTTCTCGATGGCCGGCGCCCTCGGCCGCCCCACCGTGAAGACCGCCCTGCGCCTGCTCGGCAGCCGCCCACCCCGGCCGCAGCCGGTCGGTGGATAGTTCAGGAACGGACCTGCCAGGGCCCCCACTGGACGGCGGCGGCGAACCCGTCGCGGCGGGCCTCGCGGGCGCCGGCGGCGGAGAGCGGGCCCTCGCGGTCGGCCTTGACGCCGGCGCCGATCAGGCGGGCCTCGAACCAGGAGCCGCTCAGCCCGCGGCGGACCCGCTCCCAGAGGCCGCCCTCGACCAGCGCGGCGGCGTGGCGACGCAGCTGGTCGGTGAGCGGCCCGGGCCGGTCGGCGCAGGTGTCACAGTCGCAGATCGGTAGCGACTCCCGCCACCACCGGCCGAAGCGCAGGTGCAGGCCGGCGCCGGTGAACTGGATGGCCAGCGGCGCGGCGGACGGGGTGCGGGGGATGAGCCGGACGGTCCGCGCGAGCGCCTCGTCGAGCCCGAGCGGCTCCTTCGTCTCCCGGCGCTCCACCTGATAGCGCTCGGTGAGCTCGTCCAGCAGGGTCTCGGCCGCCTCGTGGAGATCGGTGAAGCGGTCCGGATCGGTGGCGCGCTGGTTGCCCTCCACCAGTGCAGTATGCCGCGCTCGGCCCGCGGCTCCCAGCAACTCCGGTGGGCGGGGTTTCACGCTCTGCCGAATTCGTCGTCCTTGACTCCGGCGAGGAAGGCGTCCCAGGCCTGCCGGTCGAAGGCCAGTGGTGCGCCGCCGGGATCCTTCGAGTCCCGGATGAGGACCAGCTCGCCCACTCTCGCGACCTCGACGCACGATCCGTGGGCGCAGCGTTTGCTCCGCCGCCAGCGCGGCTCCCTGGTCGTTTTGATCATTTCTGTGCACCTCCGTGGTGGTTCGAATCCCACGGTAAGTGATGGCGGCGGAGATGGACGGTCACCGACATGAGTGAAAACACAAAGACGCCGCTTATCTCACGAATTGTGAGTTATGCGGCGCTGGTAACGGCGGAAATATGTTTTTTGCGAGTATTTTGGGGCGGCCCGCCCCGATGCCGGAGCGGGCCGCTCGCAAGCCTTCAGAAATGGAACTCGCCCGCGTTGACGCCCTCGACGAACGCGTCCCATTCGGCCTTCGTGAAGGTCAGGGCGGCGGCGTCGGGATTCTTCGAATCGCGGATCATGTAGTTGTCGTCGACCTTGGCGACCTCGACGCAGGTCGACGTGCCGCAGCGGCTGCTCTTACGCCATGCGGGCGCGTTCATGTTTTCCATCTCGGGAACTCTCCAACAGGAATTCGTCCCGCGCCCGATGCCGGACGCGGCCATCGGGTTGTGGTTATGTGTGCGCCCGGGCGCCGCGGTTGTGGTCGCGATTTTCCAGGGCAGTTATCTGTTGCCGGATGAAGGTGATCGTGTCGTCTTCGTCAGCGGCCTCGTGCCACACCTTGTCGAAGCGTGCGCGATGTTTCGCGGTGGCCTCGCGATCCTCGATCATCTCGTCACCGAGACCGGTTTCCCGGTACAGCACCTCCCCCTCGCCGAAGGCGAGAAGGTCGAAACTGGCGTTGTTGGTGACCGCGGCGTCCAGCCGGAACGGCACCATCCGCATCCGGATCGCGCCGTTGGTGGCGAGACCGGCCAGCTCACCGAGTTGCTCGGCGAAGACGACCGGGCCGCCGATGGTGCGCCGCAGCACCGACTCGTCCACCATCACCAGGATCTCCAGCTGCCCGGACGCCGCCCGGGGAAGCAGTGAGTCCCGCCGCAGCCGGCGCGCCTCGATGCGGCGGCCGATCTGCTCGGCGCTCAACTCGTCCTCGAAGCGGGTCATCAGGGCGCTGGCGTAACCGGGCGTCTGCAGATGCCCGGGCACGTAATAGATGGAGTACGAACGGATCTCGGTGGACTCGTTCTCGTACTCCACGAGCTTGCGGGTCGCGTCGGTGAGGCCGTCCCGGAAATCGGGGGTCTGATACCACGCCGCGCGCTGCTTGGCTCGCGCGATCCGGGTGTCCGCGAGCAACGCGGTCACCTCGGCCCGATCCCGGATGCCGAGCAGGCTCAGCAGCGGGCGGAGATCGTTCGGGGAGATCGAGACGTCACCGTTCTCGATCCGGATTACCTTACTGAGTGACCACTCCATCGCCTCAGCCACATGCAACTGGGTGAGGTCGGCTCGCTCCCGCGCTTCGCGGATGGCGAGCCGTACGCGCCGGCGCGCGACAGTGGGTGAGTCACCCTCAGCCATGAGACCTTCATCGTTGAAGTAGTCGAACTGAGCCTGTTTGGTGCCCTGGCGTCTGCCCTCGCCAAGTTGCTACCTCGCTGACTGATTAGTGGCAATCAGCGAGGTCGCGGACATCCTAGTACTGTCCTATCAGAACGAGACGTGCCAGGTGGGGTTTTGGTTCAGATCGCCGGGTCACCCGTTAGGAAAAAGCTGGTCAGGCGGCAGCCAGGCCGTAGCCCCAGGGGGTGCGGCGACCATCTTCCATGGCTCGGCGCAGGGCCCGGCCGACCTGATTGAACACCCGCACGTCGCCGGAGGAGTAAAGGACCACGGCGCTGCCGTGATACTGCGCGTGGAGCTCCCATCGGCGACGCTCCCGCCAGGAGAAGGCGAGGACCGGGCCGATGATCGCGAGGAAGCCGATTACGTAGAGTGTCGGGTCGGCGAGCAGGGTCCACCCGGCGGCGACGGCCAGCAGGGCGCCGGCGGCGAGATGCGGAGCGTACGGACGGGTGCGCGCGGGCGACTGGACCAACCCGACATGCCGCAGATCCGCAATGGCGAAGATCAATGACTCCGGCGCGGTGTGCCAGGTGAAGAGAGCGTCGGTGACTTCGGCGTCCGACCCACTGTAGTAGGTGCGTGTGCTCATGGCGCACTCCTTCTCGCGGAACCTTGCGAGGTGGAGAAGGCCGGGGCCACGATGGGCTTTCAGGGACCAGACCCGCCTCGCCTGTGCAGCAATCGGAACGGTCGCGATGGGAACGTCGCGCAAGTACGAAGCGAGGGAGAGGTGGACAACGGCACCCGTTTGCCGCCGGGTGCCGTTGTTGTGTCTCTCCCTCTGACTCCGCCCTTGTTGCTCTACGCTCAGTGAAGCACGCCACGTATCGCACCGCCACCGGTCAGAATGCCATGTTGCAGATTACGGAGAACCCCGCGACGGACCCGGCGTGTGGTTTCCGGCACGCGTGACGGCGTTTCATCGCTCCCACCACCGGGTAGGCCAACCGAGGATGCCGCGACGAGCCTGTATTTGCGCAGGTAAAGGAGGGCGAAACCGGATGGAGAGCCGATTGAGGATCGCCGGGCAGGCGGTACAGCCCGTCCTGGTGATGTTCCCACTGGGCCTGTTCGCCATGGCCGTTTTGTTCGATCTCGCCGATTTGCTCGGGGGGCCTAACATCCTTGGCGCACTGGCGTACTGGAACGTCGCCGCCGGACTGGTCGTCGGCGTACTGGCCGCGCTGGCCGGGGCGATCGACGTGATGTTCCTGCGCCGCCCGCAGGCGCGCCGGCTGGGCGCGCTGCGCACCCTGATCAACATCGGGGTGCTGGTGGTCTTCGCGGTCGTGCTGATGGTCCGCGTCCGCGCTCCGGAGCGGGTGGCCGGCGGCGGACTGTTCATGATCGAGCTGCTCGCGCTCGGGCTGGCCGGTTTCGGCGCCTGGTTCACCAGCGAGCTCGCCAACGGGCGGACCCCGGCGTTCGCCCGCGCGGCGGCCGGCGCCCGCGACTTCTGAGCCGGGAGCCGGCGCCCCCCGTTGTGATCAGTCCGGCAACGGGGGCTGACGACCGTACGCCTCGATCGGGTTCTCCAGGATCTTGATCTGTCGATCGATGAAGGCGAGCGTGGCGGCCTCGTCGGCCACCTCGTCCCACACCTTGTTCCAGCGGGCGCGGTGTTTCGCCGTCACGTCCCGATCCTCGATCATCTCGTCGCTCAGCCCGGTCTCCCGGTAGAGCACCTCGCCCTCACCCAGCACCAGCAGGTCGAAGCTGGCGTTGTTGGTGACCGCGGCGTCCAGCGAGAACGGCACCATCCGCATGGTGATCGTCCCGGCGTCGATCAGCCGGCGCAGCTCGCGCAACTGGGCGGCGAAGACCGTGGCGCCGCCGATGGTGCGCCGCAGCACCGACTCGTCGAGCATCACCGCGATCCGCACCTGGCCGGACTGGGCGCGGGTGAGCAGCGATTCCCGGCGCAGTTTGCGCGCCTCGATCCGGCGGCTCATCTGAGCATCACTGAGCTCGTCCTCGAACCGGGTCATCAACGCTCTCGCGTAATCCGGGGTCTGCAGCGGACCGGGAATGTAATAGACCGAATAGGACCGCATCTGGGCGGCCTCGTGCTCGTATTCGATGAGTTTGCGGGTGGCGTCGGTCAGATTCTCCCGGAACTCGGGCAGTTGGAACCAGGCCTGCCGCTGCCGGGTGCGGGCGATCCGGGCATCGCCGATCAGCGCGGCGACCGTCGGCCTGTCCCGGATGCCGAGGAAGGCGAGCAGCGGGCGCAGATCGTTGGGGGAGATCGAGACGTCACCGTTCTCGATCCGGATCACCTTGCTGAGCGACCATTCCATCTCGTCGGCGACCTGGAGCTGGGTCAGATCGGCCTTTTCCCGCGCCTCGCGCAGCGCGAGCCGGACGCGCCGGCGTGCGACGGTGGGTGAATCGCCCTCGGGCATAGGTCCTTCATGTCTGGTCGTCGGTTCTCGGCGAACGGGCGCCCGCCAAGGGTCGTCCCCCTATTACTGTCCTATCAGAACAGCGGCCGCAAGCGCACGGTAGTGACAACCGCACGTGCAGTGCGGACGTGCCGGACAAATGGCCCGGAAAAGGAACCGGCACCCGGTTGCCGCCGGGTGCCGAACTGCTCCCCGCTACGCATCCGCCCGCGTAGCTCCGGAAATCCAGTCAAGCACGCCATCCGGCTGTTCGCCAGCAGACAGAGTGCCATGATGCAGGCTGCCTGCCAGCAGTTCGATTTCCGGCGAGTGGGACGAAGAGTCCACACTACTGCAGACCATTTCAAACCGGCACGGCGGGACCCGACTCGAGCAGGCCGGTCAGCAGGTCACCGTGGGTTTGTGCGCGGTCCAGCGCCTCCGCCGCGGTGAACTGGCGGGCCTCCGCGTCCCCGATGGCCATCGCCTCGGTTTCCGGCCAGGTCAGCGGCGTCGACGCGGTCGGCGCCGGGCCGGCCCGCAGGGAGTACGGGGTGACCGTGGTCTTGGCCGCGTTGTTCTGGCTCCAGTCGATGAAGATCTTTCCCGGCCGCAGCTGCTTGGCCATCTTCGCGGTGATCGACCCCGGCACCAGCCGCGCCAGCTCCTCGGCCACCCGTTTGGCGTACCCGGAGACCACCCCGGCGTCCTGGGCACCCGAGATCGGGCAGCACAGCTGCATCCCCTTCTTGCCGGACGTCTTCGGGAACGCGGCGATCCCGTCCTCGGCCAGCCGGTCGCGCATCAGCACCGCCACCGCGGAACACTCGCGCAGCCCGGCCGGCGCCCCCGGGTCCAGATCGACGACCAGCATGTCCGGGTGGGCACCGACCCGCCACTGCGGGGTGTGCAGCTCGATCGCGGCCAGATTGGCCAGCCAGACCAGGGTGGCCAGTTCGTCGACGACCACGAACTCGACGGTCTCCCGGCTCTTGGTGGACCCCGGGACGGGCAGCGTCACCAGGCGCACCCAGTCCGGGGTGCCGGCCGGCTTGTTCTTCTCGAAGAAGTGCGCGCCCTCGACACCGTTCGGATAGCGGATCCGGGTGACCGGGCGGTCGCGCAGATGCGGCAGCAGAACCGGGGCGATCCGGGTGTAGTAGTCGATCACCTCGGCCTTGGTCACGCCGGTCGCCGGGAACAGCACCTTGTCGAGGTTGGACAGCTCCAGGTCATGGCCGTCCAGGCGGATCGGGATCCGGTCAGGCATCGTCGGTGCACTCCGCGGGCGACTTGTCCGAGCGCAACCGCAGGAAGCGGGGGAACCGCAGCCGGCGGTCGGGGGTCTGGTTGCCGTACTTGATCTCGGCGACCAGCTCCGGGCGTACCCAGTGGGCGCCTTTGGCATCCGCGCGCGGCACCGCGCCGGGAGCGAACGGCGAATCCGGTGCGGCGAGCGGCGCCAGCCGGTCGAGCAGATCCCGCTCGGCGACGGCGCCGATACCGCCGCCGACCCGGCCCCGGAACGCCAGGCCCGCCGGAGTCGGCACGCCGATCAGCAGGCCGCCGAGCTTGCGCGCGCCCGGGCGCCAGCCGCCGATCACATAGTCGCCGGTGCGGTCGAACTTCACCTTGACCCAGTCCGCGGATCGCTGGCCGGGCAGGTACACCGAGTCGGAACGCTTGGCCATCACCCCCTCCAGCTGGTTCTCCCGGGCGGCCGCCGCGGTGGCCGCGCCGTCGCCGAACGACGGCGGCACCATCCAGCGCTGCCCGGCCAGATCCAGCTCCTCCAGACGCTCCCGGCGGGCCAGGTAGGGCAGGCCGGTGTAGTCCATGCCGTCCAGGTAGAGCAGGTCGAAGATCAGGTAGGTGGCCGGCAGGGTGACCGCGAGGCGGGCGGCGCGCTGCCGGTCCCGGACGTGCATCCGCTCGGCCAGCGCGGTGAACGACGGGCGGCCGGCCGCGTCGAAACAGACCATCTCCCCGTCCAGCAGGGTGCCCTCGGGCAGGTGCAGATCGGCGATCTCCGGGTACGCCGCGGTCACCACCGCCCCGGACCGGGCGTACAGCTCCGGCGGGCCGCCGCTGAACAGTGCGAGAACGCGCACCCCGTCCCACTTGAACTCGTAGCTCCACTCCGTGCCCACGGGCAGGTCGCCCGCCGTGGCGAGCATCGGGGACAGCGGAGATTCCGGCACCCGATCACCATAGGCAAAAGCGTTCACCTTACGCAGGCGTCTCACTGATGCCATTCTGATCAGGTGCCGTGACACCGTTGGGAGATTCCTCATGCGCGCGATCTGGAAAGGTGCGGTCTCGTTCGGTCTGGTGTCGATCGCCGTCAAGCTGTACTCGGCGACCGAGGAGAAGGACATCCGCTTCCACCAGGTACACCGCACCGACGGGGGACGGATCAAGTATCAGCGGACGTGTTCCGTGGACGGCGAGGCGGTCAGTTACGACGACATCGCCAAGGGGTACGACATCGGCGGCGGAGAAATGGTGATCTTGACGGATGAGGACTTCGCGGACCTCCCGTTGAGCACGTCCCGCGCCATTGACGTGCTGGAATTCGTGCCGGCCGAGCAGATCGACCCGATCCTGTTCGCCAAGTCGTATTACCTCGAGCCCGAAGGTCAGGCGGCCAAGCCGTACGTGCTGCTGCGCGACGCGCTGCGGGATGCCGACCGGGTGGCCATCGTCAAGATCGCGATCCGGCAGCGGGAACAGCTCGCCACCCTGCGGGTCCGCGAGGGCGTGCTGGTGCTCAACACCATGCTCTGGCCGGACGAGGTGCGGGTGCCGGAGTTCGGCTTCCTCGACGACGAGGTCAAGGCGCGGCCGGCCGAGCTGGCGATGGCCAGCTCGCTGATCGACTCGATGGCCGCCGACTTCCAGCCGGACGAGTTCACCGACAACTACCGGGCAGCGCTTCAGGAGGTGATCGACGCCAAGGTGGAGGGCCGGGAGGTGGTCCAGCCGGAGGAGGCCGAGGAGGCGGCGCCGGCGGCGGTCGACCTGATGGCGGCGCTGAAGGCGTCGGTGGAGCGGGCCAAGAAGGCCCGGGGTGAGGCCGCCGAGGAGAAACCGGGGAAGAAGGCGGCTCCGGCCAAGAAGGCGGCTCCGGCCAAGAAGGCGGCTCCGGCCAAGAAGGCGGCTCCCCGAAAATCGGCGGCTTCGGGAAGAGCCGCCAAGAAGTCCGCCTAGATATTCTTCCTCCCATGTTTTTCGTTCGGGTTTTCCCCTGCGGGGTGGCTCAGTGGGATTGACGTGGGCAGAGTCCTATCTGGGCAAGGTGCGCGCGAGCATCGGCGACACCGACACGATCTTCTTCGTCGGCGCGCGCACCGTGGTCTTCGACGAGCAGGGCCGGCTGCTGCTGATCCAGCGCTCGGACAACCACCGCTGGGCCATTCCGGCCGGCGCGATGGAGCTCGGCGAGAGCATGGAGGACTGCGCGGTGCGTGAGCTGTGGGAGGAGACCGGGCTGCGGGCCACCTCGCTCACGCCGTACGCGTTCTACACGGCGTACACGTACACCAACGACTACGGGCACACCTACCAGCAGGTGCTGATGAGCTTCGTGGTGCACAGCTGGGAGGGCGAGCTGCTGCGGCAGACCGACGAGAGCGTGGACGCCGGATGGTTCGCGCTGGACGAGCTGCCCGGCCCCAAATCGTTCGTGCTCGACGAGGCGCTGGCCGACCTGGAGACCTTCACCACCACTAATCGGCTGGTCATGAAATAGCCGCGGCGGGCAGGATGGCCGGTTGTGACCGACCGCAAACGCCGGCTGAGCGTGGACCTGACCCCGCTGCGCACCTCCCGGGACTTCCGGCTCGTCTTCGTCAGCGGCGCGGTGACCAGCTTCGGCTCGTTCATCAGCTACGTCACCATCCCGTACCAGGTGGCGAAGCTGACGAACGACCCGCTGATGGTCGGCCTGATCGGGGTCTGCGAGCTGGCCCCCATCCTGATCATGGCGTTCGTCGGCGGGGCGCTCGCCGACTACCTCGACCGGCGGCTGCTGGTCCGGGGCAGTGAGGCCGCGCTCGCGCTGATCTGCGGCCTGCTGCTGGTCAACTCGCTGTCCGACACGCCGCGGCTGTGGCCGCTCTACGTCTGCGCGTTCCTCACCGCCGCGGTGGCCGGGCTGCAACGGCCGGCGATGAGCGCCATGCTGCCCCGGCTGGTGCGCTCCGACGAACTGCCGGCCGCGATGGCCCTGCAGTCACTGAGCATGCAGTTCGCCCAGCTGATCGGTCCGTCCCTGGCCGGGCTGCTGATCGCCGCCCTCGACCTGCACTGGGTCTACCTGTTCGACCTGTTCACCTTCGCCGTCTCACTGGTCTGTCTGACCATGGTCAAGGCCGTCCCGCCGCCCGCCGAGGCGGACCGCCCGTCGCTGCGCAGCGTGGCCGACGGGCTGCGCTACGCCGGGTCGCGGCCCGAACTGCTCGGCACCTACCTGGTCGACATCAACGCGATGTTCTTCGGCATGCCGTCCGCGCTCTACCCGTTCCTGGCCGAACGGCTCGGCGGCCCGCAGGTGCTCGGCCTGCTCTACGCCGCGCCGGCGGTCGGCTCGCTGATCGCCACGGTCGGCTCCGGCTGGACCGCCCGGGTGCACCGGCACGGCCTCATGGTGATCATCGCGGCCGCGCTCTGGGGCGTCGGGATCGTCGGCGTGGGCCTGTCCCACATGCTCTGGCTGACCCTGTTCTGCCTGGCCTTCGCCGGGGCGGCGGACATGGTCTCCGGCCTCTTCCGGATGATCATCTGGAATCAGACCATCCCCGACCACCTGCGCGGACGGCTCGGCGGGATCGAGATGCTGTCGTACACCACCGGGCCGCTGCTGGGCCAGCTCCGCTCCGGGCTGATGGCGCGCACCTCGCTCGGGGTGGGCGGGTCGATCTGGGTGGGCGGCGCGCTCTGCGTGGCCGGCAGCCTGGCGCTGGCCGCGGCGCTGCCCAGGTTCGTCCGGTACGACGGGGAGCACGGGGTGGCACTCAAGGAGGCGGCCGACGCGGAGTGGGCGGCCGGCGCCGAAGGCCGCGCGGCGGCCGCGGCCGGCTGACCGACGGTGACCGGCTGACTGACCGCGGCCGGCTGACTGACTGCGGCCGGCTGACCGACTGTCTGGCTGTCTGGCTGACTGTGACCGACTGACCGACTGACCGGCTGCGGCTGGCTGACCATCGGCCGCAGGTCGACCCGCTGCCGTTTGACCTGCGACGACGCGGATGCGGCCGGTGGGCCGCCCCCGCCCCAGCACGGTGATCGAGAACATCGCCGGCGCGCGGATTTCGATACCTTGCGGCGCAAGGTACTCTGTCGTGCATGGGAGAGGCAGCGCAGCTGGCGTCCGGGCTCAAGCGCGGAACGCTCGAATTTTGCGTGCTCGCGATGGTGGAGTTCGAGGATCGGTACGGCACCGAGATCGTCCGGCGGCTCGCCGAGGAGCAGTCCCTCGCCGCGACCGAGGGGACGATCTATCCGCTGCTGTCCCGGCTTCGCCGCGGCGGCATGCTGGACAGCAAGTGGGCGGAGTCGCCCAGCGGCCCGCCCCGGCGCTACTACAGCCTCACCCCGTCCGGGAAGTCCGCGCTCGAGAATTTCCGCACCGAGTGGGTGCCGTTCCGTCAGACCGTCGACCGTCTCGTGGGGACCGGTGGAGTCGCATGAAACCCAACCAGACCGACCTGGTCGGTGAATACCTGCACGAGGTGGACCTGCGGTTGAGCGGCCTGCCCCTGCTGCAGCGCCGCGAGTTGCTGGCCGATCTGGCCGCGCACATCGCCACCGAGCGGACCGACCGGGACGTGCGGTCGGAGGCCGAGCTGATCGAGATCCTCGAGCGGCTGGGCAGCCCCGAGGTGGTGGCGGCCGCCGCCTACGAGGAGGCCGGCGCGGGGACGCCGCGCACCGCATCCGTCCCGCCGCCGTTCGTCGCGCCGCCGCCGTTCGCCGCTCCGTCGTTCGCCGCCCCACCGCCGGCGCCCCGGACGGCTCGACCGCCGCGGCTCCTGTGGCTCTTCGGAGCGCTGGCCGCGGTCGGCGTGATGCTGGTCCTCTGCCTGGCCGGCGCCCTGATGGTGAGCCGGAGCACGCAGGACAGCCCGCCGGCGGTGACCACCCCGGTCCAGGCCACCCCGGCGACGCCGACCACCCCGTCGACGCCTTAGCCGTCGGTCCGGCCGACGCCGGCGCCGGCGACCCCGACCGACGCCCCAGTCGTTGGTCCGGCCGACGCCGGCACCGGCGACCCCGACCGACGCCCCAGTCGTCGGTCGGGAGGACGCCGGCGCCCGCCACCGTGACGGCGGCCTAGTCCACCTGGAGAACGTCGTCGGCGTCGACGATGGTGTAGGCGTAGCCCTGCTCGGCCAGGAAGCGCTGCCGGTGCGCGGCGTACTCGGTGTCGATGGTGTCGCGGGACACCACCGAGTAGAAGTGCGCCTGCCGCCCGTCGCCCTTGGGCCGCAGCACCCGCCCGAGGCGCTGCGCCTCCTCCTGCCGGGAGCCGAAGGTGCCGGAGACCTGGATCGCCACCGCCGCCTCGGGCAGGTCGATGGAGAAGTTGCCGACCTTGGACAGCACCAGGGTGCGCAGCTCACCGGAGCGGAACGCGTCGAACAGCCGCTCCCGCTCCTTGTTGCTGGTGGAGCCCTCGACGATCGGGGCGTCCAGGTACTCGCCGAGGGTGTGCAGCTGGTCCAGGAAGCCGCCGATGACCAGCACCTGCTCCTGCGGGTGCCGGGCGACCAGGGCCTTGACCACGGGCAGCTTGGTGCGGGCGGTGGCGGCCGCCTTGTAGCGCTCCTCGGCGTCGGTCACCGCGTACGCCATCCGCTCCTGCTCGGTGAGCGTGACGCGGACCTCGACGCACTCGGCGGGGGCGATCCAGCCCTGCGCCTCGATGTCCTTCCACGGGGCGTCGTAGCGTTTCGGGCCGATCAGCGAGAACACGTCGCCCTCCCGGCCGTCCTCGCGGACCAGGGTGGCGGTCAGCCCCAGCCGGCGGCGGGCCTGCAGGTCGGCGGTGAACCGGAAGATCGGCGCGGGCAGCAGGTGCACCTCGTCGTAGACGACCAGGCCCCAGTCGCGGGCGCCGAACAGGTCGAGGTGGGTGAAGTTGCCGCCCCGGCGGGCGGTCAGCACCTGGTAGGTGGCGATGGTGACCGGGCGGATCTCCTTGCGTTCGCCGCTGTACTCGCCGATCTCCTCCTCGGTGAGCGTGGTGCGGGCGATCAGTTCGCGTTTCCACTGCCGGCCGGCCACCGTGTTGGTGACCAGGATCAGCGTGGTCGCCTTGGCGGTGGCCATCGCCGCCGCGCCGACCAGGGTCTTGCCCGCGCCGCAGGGCAGCACCACGACGCCGGAGCCGCCGGCCCAGAACCCGTCGACCGCCTCCTGCTGGTACGACCGGAGGGTCCAGCCGTCCTGTCTCAGCTCGATCGGGTGCGCCTCGCCGTCGACGTAACCGGCCAGGTCCTCGGCCGGCCAGCCGAGCTTGAGCAGCGCCTGCTTGAGCCGGCCACGCTCGGAGGCGTGCACCGCGATGGTCTCGTCGTCGAGCCGGGCGCCGAGCATGCCGGCCAGCTTCTTCGATTTCGACACCTCGAGCAGCACGATCCTGTCGAGCCCCCGCAGGACCAGGCCGTGCACCGGGTCGTTGAGCAGTTGCAGCCGGCCGTAGCGGTCCATCGTCTCGGCGACGTCGACGAGCAGGGCGTGGGGCACCGGGTATCGCGAATATGTGATCAGGGCGTCGACGACGCTCTCGGCGTCGTGCCCGGCGGCCCGCGAGTTCCACAGGCCGAGCGGGGTCAGCCGGTACGTGTGCACGTGCTCCGGGGAGCGCTCCAGCTCGGCGAACGGCGCGATCGCCATCCGGCAGGCCTGGGCATCCGGGTGATCGACTTCAAGGAGCAGGGTCTTGTCCGACTGAACGATCAGCGGTCCGCCGTTCACGCACAACCTCCGGTAAAAAGGCGACCCTCCAGTCTGCCACGGAATTCCGGCTGCAACGTTCCGGCGGGTTCAGCCGTGTGTATGGGGGGCAGGTCGTGTTGCCACGGGGGCGATCACGACCGCCCGCCTACTCCTCGGTGACCGCCGCGGTGATCCGGTGCAGCGCGAACGTGTGGGTGTTCTCGCCGCGTTCGTCCTCGGCGCGCAGGTAGCCGGCGCTCAGCGACACCGGCCGGACCAGGCGGGACAGCGTGGCGCCGTGGGAGTCGACGTACCCCACCCAGACCTTCGCCCGGTCCCGGACCGCCTGCTGCAGCACCGCCATCGCCTGGCTGTGCTGCTGCACCGCGGTCAGCCCGGGCACCGCCTGGCCCTGCGCGGCCCGCACGGTCACCGGCGCCCGCCGGGCCGCCCGGGTCGCGATGTCCCCGCGCCGCAGTTGCTCGACCACCCCGGCCAGCCGGGGGCCGGCCAGCGACGGCGGGCCGGCCGGCTCGGCGATCCGCGGCGTCCGGCTCGGCGCGCGCCGCGCTTTGGGCCGGGTCAGCACGGCCGCGCCGCCGGCGTCCTCGGCGACCGGGGCGAACCCGGCCTCGCGCAGGGCACCCAGCAGCCGGGCCACCGGGCGAGGGCTGACCAGCACGGTCGGCGCGATCCGGCGCAGGTCCAGACCGGTCACCCGGCGATCGGCGAGCACCTCGGCGATCAGCGCCTCGTCGTCGCTGCGCAGATAGGATCCGGCGGAGCCGCTGCGCAGCCCGCCGTGCCTGCGGGCGGCATCGTCGATCAGATACTCCAGGGTCTGCGGGACCGGGGTGCGCGATCGGCGGCGGAACACCGCGTGCAAATCGGCGGCGGTGTAACCGACGTCCAGGGCCCGGCGCACGCTGGCCGGGGTGACCCGGAAGACGCTGGCCCCACCGACCGACTCGGGCTCGGCGATCACGTCGAGCTCGGCGGCGAGCTCCGGTTCCGGCGGGCCGGGCACCACCACCGTCAGGTCCGCCTGCACCAGCACGTGGTCGACCGGTGCGGGCAGCAGCACGTCGAGGGCGCGGACGGCGTCCGCGGGCGTCTCCTCGGGGTGCAGACCCAGCGGGTCACTCTCGGTCAGCTCGGGGGCGCTGATCAGCAACCGGCCGTACGACGTGAGCGCCCCCAGGCCGGTCACCCCGAGCAGAGCCGCCCCGGCACACCCGTCGCGGTGCCCCAGCTCGCGTCCCCGGGCCCGGCGGGGCGCCTGCCACGCCAGCAGCGCCAGCAGATCGTCCACCGCCGGCGCCGCGCCCGGTTCCAGGTCGGCCAGCGCGTCCAGCGCCTCCCGCCGGGCCTGCGGGGCGCCGGCCCGTTCGGCGTCCGGGGCGAGCGCGTTGATCGGCCGGTCCCGCTCGTCGCGCCGGCCGACCAGGCCGGGCTGCCGGGTCATCAGCAGCCAGGCGCGGGCCAGCGTGGCCCAGCGGTGCGCCATGCCGGCCGCGCGCCACAGGTCGTACGCCCCGGTCGGCAGGAAGATGTCCTGCACCGCGCCGGGCACCCGGTGCGCCGACGTCTCCGACTCGCCGAGCAGCCCGGCCGCGTAGGCCACCTCGACGAGCAGCGCCGCGCCGGCCTCGTCCACCCCGGCCACCCGGGCCAGCCGTTTCAGGTCGCGCACGCCGAGCCCGCCGGTCTTGAGCACCGGGGCCGGCTCGGCGGCGAGCGCCTCCAGGACCGCCTCGACCGCGCGCACCGCCTCCATGGTCTGCCCGGCGCCGGCCGAGTCGACCGCCTTCGCGTCGCGCACCGGTGCCTGCGGCAGCGGCGGGAACGGCCGCAGCGGACCCAGCGGGCCCGACTCGCGGCGCAGCAGCAGGCCCACCTCGCGGGGCAGCTCGACCAGGTCGCCATCCGGGCGGGGAGCGCGGCCGGCCTCCGAGATGGGCACCAGGATGTGCTGGTCGACCAGCCATCGGATCGGCTCGGCGACGGCGTCCCGGGCCAGCGAACCGACCGGCGGGCCGGCGGCCAGCCGGTCCAGCACCGCGCGGGCGCCGGGCGGCGCGGCGAGGACGGTGCGGCGCATTCTCGCCCGGTCGGCGACCAGCGCGGCGGCGTGCGCGTCCAGATAGTCGGCCGGGCGTCCCAGGCCGGCCGGATACGGCGAGGTGACCTCGTCGACCGCGGCGACCACCTGCAGCGCCTCCGGCGGGCCGTGCAGCAGGAACCGGACCCGCAGCCGGTCGACCGCCACCCGCACGTCGTCGGCGGCCACCCCGGAGGCCAGCTCCACGATGGCGTCGACCGAGGTGAGGGCGGTGTCCGCGGATCGGGTGACCCGCGCGGCGTCGAGGATGGTCAGGGTGAACTCGTCCAGCCCGTCCAGGCAGCGGGCGACCGAGCCGCGCGACTGCGCGCGCACGGCCAGCGCCGAGATGTCGGCGGGCACCGGAACGACCAGGTCAGGGCGCAGCTGAAGGAGCGCGCCCAGCGCCTCGTCGGGCAGCGACCGGAGTTGATCCGCAAATGTGGTGGCCATCGTCTTCAACGCTAACGTTCATGGGACGATGGTGACGGGTCCGGGCGTGGCCGGACCTCTTTCAGGAGGAGGACGGAACGTGGCGTCGAAGGCCAAGAAGCAGGAGAGCCCGGCTCTGAAGGGGCACCTCCAGGTTTCCGAGCTGGTCTCGGACCGGGCCGCCGCCCCGTCGCCGTTCGGCGACGACCAGAGCTTCCCGCTGCCGCTGGAGCGCCTGCGCAGCCTGCCGGAGTCGCAGACGCACTGATCCGGCCCGGTCGGCTCCGACCTGGGCACGAGGCGGCGAACACGTACTTTCTGTCCGGCTTGCCCGGCTTCCCGGCCCGGCTGGAGGAGATTGCAGTTGGGTCCGGGGCCGCGGCTGGATAGGCTCCCCGTGAGCAGTTGTGTCCATTGAGTGAAGTTGAGGTCAGCGGTGCCCACGGGTCGAGTGAAGTGGTACGACGCGACGAAGGGATTCGGATTCGTCACCAGTGATGAGGGCGGCGACGTGTTCCTGCCCAAGGGTGCGCTGCCGGCGGGGGTCGCCGACCTGAAAACGGGACAGCGGATCGAGTTCGGCGTCGTGGACAGCCGCAAGGGCGCCCAGGCGCTCGGCGTGAAACTGCTGGACGCGCCGCCGTCGCTGGCGCTGCGCGACGCCGAGGCGCGCCGCCGCCCGGCCGAGGAGACGGCCAGCATGATCGAGGACATGATCAAGGTCCTGGAGAACACCGTGCAGCCCGTGCTGCAGCGTGGCCGTTACCCGGACAAGAAGACCGCGGCCAAGATCGCGCAGCTGATGCACGCGGTCGCCCGCGAGTTCGAGCTCTAGAGAAACGACGGCACCGCTGGCGTGAGACCCGCCGCCGCCGCGCGTCCGAGCAGGGCGTCGGCGGCGGCGAGTCCGTCCTTGCCCAGATCCAGGGTGAACTCGTTGACGTAGAGCTCGATGTGCTGGCGGACCACGGCCGGCTCCATCTCCTGCGCGTTGGCCAGGATGAAGTCCTGGCTGGCGGCCGGGTCGAGCCAGCCCTGGCGCAGTGAGTCCCGGATCCACCCGGTGGCCGCGGCGGGGTCGACGACGCCCCGCTTGGCGAGGATCGCACCGAGCGGAATGGGCAGGCCGGTGTCCGATTCCCACCACTCGCCGAGATCGGCCAGCGCGGTCAACCCGTACCGCTGGTAGGTGAACCGGGCCTCGTGGATGACCAGGCCGGCGTCCCACGTGCCGGCGGCCACCCCGGGCATGATCTGGTGGAACGGGACGACCTCGATCCGGGCCGGCGGGTGCTCGGCGGACCAGAGGCGCATCAACAGGTAGGCCGTGGTGCGGTCGCCGGGCACGGCCACGGTGGCGCCGGTCAGGTCGGTGCGCCCGTCGCGGGTCAGCACCAGCGGGCCGCAGCCCCGGCCCAGGGCGCCTCCGCAGGGCAGCAGCTCATAGTCGCCGAGCAGCCACGGCAGCGCCGCGTAACTCACCTTGACCAGGTCGAATGCGCCCTGCTCGGCGGCCGTGTTGGTGACGTCGACGTCGGCGAAGGTCAGGTCGACCGCAGGCGCGCCGGGGACCAGGCCGTGGATCAGCGCGTGGAAGACGAAGGTGTCGTTGGGGCACGGGGAGACCGCGAGCGAGAGCGCCACGGCATTCACGCTAGCCCCTGCCTCGGAGACGCCGCATATGGCTCCCCGGAAAAATATTCACATTCACCTCTGGCTTTAACACGGTGTGAATTTCTACACTCCGCCTTGTCGGATCATTTGATCTACCAAGGGGGTGCCCCGTGCGTCGCAGACTGCTCGCGGGCGTCCTGGTGCTCGGCCTCACCGGTGGGCTGTCCGCGCCCGCCGAAGCCGCGGTGACCTGGACGCCCGCCAACGACCTGGAGGGCGCGTGCGTCACCCTCCAGGCGTTCAACGGATCGACTCCGCTCGGCTACGTCTTCAAGGACTCGGTCGGCTACGGCTTCACCGGCACCGCCGCCAAGGCCGAGCCGTTCCGGTTCGAGGCCACCCAGCTCGGCCGGTACGTGCTGCGCGACCACACCGGCGCGCCGCCGTACCAGAGCATGCTCGGCTGGGTGTGGGCCGGCGACTCGTACGGCGACCGGGCCGACTGGACGGTCAGCTCCGCCACCGGGCGCTACCGGCTGGTCAGCACCGCGACCGGTCAGCAGATGGGCCGCTACCTGGGCGGACTCGGCGCCGGCAGTGCCACCATGGCGCTCACCCCGGCCACCGGTTGCGCCGCGATCCCGGACATCGCCACCGGGGTGGGCGGCACCCCGGGACCCTCCGTCGGCGCCGACGGCAAACTCGTCGGCTGGATCGACGCGCACGCGCACATCACCGCCGGCGAGGCGTTCGGCGGATCCCTGCACTGCGGTGACGCCTATGCGGCCGGCGGCGCCCCGGTCGCGCTGGCCGGCTGCCCGTCGCACGCCACCCTCGGCTGGGGCGCGCTGCTCGAGGCGATCATCGCGGGCACCGATCCGATCAACTCCTCCGAACAGGGCTGGCCGTCGTTCACCGACTGGCCGCAGCACGACACCGAGCTGCACGAGGCGTCCTACTTCCGCAGCCTGGAACGTGCCTGGCAGTCCGGCCAGCGGGTGCTCAACGTGCTGCTGGTGGCGAACCGGGTGATCTGTGAGCTGACCCCGGTGCACACCTCCTGCGACGAGATGGACCAGATCCGGGCCCAGTCCACCTATCTGCGCCGGATGCAGGACTACATCGACGCGCGCAGCGGCGGGCCGGGCAAGGGCTGGTTCCGGCTGGCCACCACGCCGGCCGAGGTCCGCGCGATCGCCGCGCAGGGCAGACTCGCGGTCACCATCGGGGTGGAGAACTCGGAGATCTTCGGCTGCCGGGAGATCCGGGACGTGCCGCAGTGCACCACCGCGGACATCGACCGGGGTCTCGACGAGCTGCAGGGCATGGGGGTCAGCGGCTTCTACCCGGTGCACAAGTTCGACAACGCGTTCGGCGGCACCCGGTTCGACTCCGGGCTCACCGGCGCCGCGATCAACGTCGGCCAGTTGCTCTCCAGCGGGCACTGGTGGCAGGCGACCAGCTGCACCGGCCCGTCCGACAATGATCAGCCGCTGGTCAGTGACGACCTGGCCAAGCTGCTCAGCCTCGGCGTCGGGCTGCCGGCCGGCACGATCCTGCCCGTCTACCCCAGCGGCAAGATCTGCAACACCCGCGGGCTGACCACCATCGGCCGTTACCTGATCCAGAAGATGATCGACCGCGGCCTGATCATCCACATCGACCACATGAGCGTGAAGACCGCGAACGACGTGCTCGACATGGCCGTGCAGGCCGGTTACCCGGGGGTCACCTCGGTGCACAGCTGGGCCGACCGGGCCCTGGTCGACCGGGTGCTGCAGGCCGGCGGCTTCGTGGCCGGTTACGCCTTCGCGGCCACCGACGACGGCCAGGGCACCGGCACGTTCCTCGACGAGTGGCGGGCCAACAACGCACTCCCCAACGGCAACCGGATCGTCGGGTACGGGGTGGGCACCGACGTGAACGGCCTCGGCACCCAGGCCGCCCCGCGGCTGACCGCCGGCGCCGGCCCGCTCACCTACCCGTTCGCCGGGCTGAATGGCACCACCATCAACCGCCAGGTGTGGGGGACCCGCACGTTCGACCTGAACACCGACGGCGTGGCGCAGTACGGGCTGTACGCCGACTGGATCACCGACCTGGTCCAGCAGGCCGGCCCGGATCGGGCCAAGCTGCGGGCGCAACTGATGCAGGGCGCCGAGGCGTACGTCGAGATGTGGGAGAAAGCCCGTCCATGACGATCACTGAAGTGCCGGTGCGTACGCGCTGGATGGTCGCGTACGCGCTGGCCATGATCGGGGTGGCGGCCGGTTGGTTCGGGCCGATCCAGATCCTGCTGCCCGAGCAGGCCGCTCGGCTCGCGGAGGCCACCGGCGGCGGCAAGGAGGCGCTGCTCGCCCTGGTCACCGCGGTCGGGGCGGCCGCCTCGCTGGTCGCCAACCCGATCTGGGGCGCGGTCTCCGACCGGATGGGCTCGCGCCGGCCGATCTTCGTGGCCGGCACGGTGATCGGCGTGGCGGGGCTTCTCGTCCTGGCCGCGGCGGACACCCGTACCACCATGATCGTGGGTTGGGTGCTGGTCCAGGTGGGACTGAACGGACCGCTCGCCGCGCTGGCCGCGATGATCGGCGACCGCGTGCCGGAACGCCAGCGCGGCACGGTCGGCGCGCTGTTCGGCGTCGCCCAGATCGTCGGGGTCGTGCTGGGCACCGCCCTGGCCGTCGCGAGCGGCGGATACCTGGCGGTGGCCGTCGCGGTGCCCGCCCTCGGCGCCGCCCTGCTGCTCATCCACCGGGAGCCGGTGCTGGTCCCGGACCGGACCGCGGTGCGCTGGTCGGCGCTGCTGCGGCCGGGCGCCCCGTTCGCCTGGGCCTGGTTGATCCGCTTCCTGCTCAACCTGGTCAACGCGCTGGTGCTGGTCTATCTCTTCTACTACCTCTCCGACCGGGTCGGGGTCGGCGACGCGGCCACCTGGGTGCTCATCCTCACCGTGGTCAACGTGGTCTTCGCCGGGATCTTCGGCTTCGCCGGCGGGGTGCTCTCCGACCGGTGGGAACGCCGCCGGATCTTCGTCGCGGCGGCCGCGGTGATCCTGGCCGCCGGCACCGTACTGCTCGCCCTGATCCCCGTGGTCGCCGTGGCGATCCTGGCGTCGGTGCTGGTCGGGGCCGGCTGGGGGGCGTACGTCGCGGTCGACATGGCGGTGATCACGCACGTGTTGCCGGACGCCGAGACCCGGGCCACCATGCTCGGCGTCGCCAACATCGCCGGCACCCTGCCGCAGCTGCTCGCCCCGGTGATCGCCGCGCCGATCGTCACCCGGCTCGGCGGATATCCCACCCTGTACCTGTTCACCGCGGCCGTCGCGCTGCTCGCACTGGCCTGCCTGCCCCGGCTCGAAGCACTGTCCTGAAAGGAACCAGCATGCGTTTCCCACCCGGCTTCCGGTTCGGCATGGCCACCTCGGCCTACCAGATCGAGGGCGCTGCCGACGCCGGCGGCAAAGCCCCCTCGATCTGGGACACGTTCACCGCGCAACCGGGGCGGGTGCGACACGGCGAGGACGGCCGGGTCGCCATCGACCACTATCACCGGTATGCCGAAGACGTCGGCCACATCGCGGACGCCGGTGTGCACGACTACCGCTTCTCGATCTCCTGGACGCGGGCGCTGGCCGACCCCGGCTTCTACGACCGGCTGGTCGACGAACTGCTCGCCGCCGGGGTGCGGCCGGTCCCCACGCTGTACCACTGGGACCTGCCGCAGGACCTCGAGGACCGGGGCGGCTGGCTGACCCGGGACACCGCCCATCGGCTCGCCGACTACGCCGGCACGGTCGCGCTGCGCCTCGGCGACCGGGTCCGGCACTGGATCACGATGAACGAGATGAGCGTCCAGACCCTTTACGGGTACGGGTTGACCTCGCACGCCCCGGGCCGCGGACTCGGGCTCGAAGCGCTGCCCGTCGCGCATCACCAGCTGCTCGCCCACGGGCTCGCGGTACAGGTGCTGCGCGCCCACGACGCCGGCGCGGTCGGCATCGCCAACCAGCACTTCCCGGTGTACGCGGCGTCCGACGATCCGGCCGACGCCGTCGCCGCCGACATGTTCCGCGACCTGACCAACTGGACCTTCTCCGACCCGATCCTGCTCGGCGACTACCCGGACGAGATGATCCGCGCCGGGGTGGGCGTCGAGGAGACGCAACTCGACCGGGACCTGGCGCTGATCGGGGCGCCGCTCGACTTCTACGGCGTGAACTTCTACGAACCGACGGCGATCGAAGCGCCGCGGGAGGGCAAGGACTATTCCGGCATTCTCGAAGTCGACATCCCGGAAGGAATGCCGTTCTCGCCGGTGCCGGTGAAAAGCGACGAGCGCACCGACTTCGGCTGGGCGATCGTGCCGGCGGCGTTGACCGAAATCCTGGTGACGCTGAAAGAGCGGTATCCATTGCTGCCCCCGGTCATCGTCACCGAGAACGGGGCGTCGTTCCACGACGGGCCGCCCGGCGAGGACGGGCGGGTGGGGGATCCGCGGCGGATCGCCTACCTGCAGGCGCATCTGGAGGCGGTGGCGGCGGCGATCGAGGCCGGGGCGCCGGTGCAGGGCTACTACGTGTGGTCGGCGTTCGACAATTTCGAATGGGCGGCCGGCTACGACGAGCGGTTCGGGCTCGTCTACGTCGACCGGGAGACGCAGGCCCGGACCCGCAAGGACTCCTGGTACTGGTATCGCGACCTGATCAGGTCAGCCGCGGCCGGGTGACCGCAGCTGGTTGACGAAGGCGTCGGCGAGGCGGGTCAGGCGTTCCGCCCGGCCCTCCTCGGCCCAGCCGTCCACCAGGCTGAGCAGCGTGCTGCCCTCCACCAGGATGATGAAGTCGTCGATGACCGCCTCATCCTCGACGCCGGCCCTCAGCTCCCGCAGCTCGCGGGCCTCCCGCAGGCAGGTCCGCAGATGCATCCGGATCACCCGGTGTGACCCCCGCCGCGACTCGGCCAGCAGCGGATGCGACAACGCCGCCCCGGCGAAAGCCACATTCACGTGCGCGTCGGCCGCCCGCTCCTCGTCGATCGGCAGCACCGCGTCCAGCGCCGTGCGCAACGCCGCCAACCCGAGGAGATCCCCGCCGATGCGGAAGGCCCGCTCCACGATCCGGTCGTAGACCGCCCGCTGAGCCGCCACCAGAATGTCGTCCTTGCCGCCGAGGAAATGCGCCAGCACGCTCAGCGAACACCCGGCCTCGTCGGCGATCGCCCGGGTCGTCGTCCCGTCGACCCCGCGCGCCCGCACCACCCGCCAGGTCGCCGCGAACAACTCTGCCCTGCGCACCTCATGGTCGACCAGCCTCGGCACCCGTCCAGCCTATCCACCGCCCGGGGCGGGGCCGCTCACGGCGTACGCGCCGAACAGGGGAAGCCGAGCCGGCCGCGAGAGGCGGCCGGTGCGGTGCCAGCCGCGGGCCTGGCGCTCGTTCAGGGAGCCGGGCGCGGTGCCGGCGCCGGCGTCAGGTGCAGCAGCTGCCGGGCCAGCGGCACCGTGAAGATCACCCCGGCGACCGGGATGAGGAACGCGATCCGCAGCCCGATCGGCTCCGACAGCGCCCCCAGCAGGACCGCCCCCACCAGGGCGCCCCCGTAGTTGAACAGGTTGACCCGCGCGATCACCTCGTCGCTGCTCTCCGCGGCCGCCTCACCCGCCGCCGAGAAGGCCAGCGGGACCAGCACCCCCACCCCGATCCCGGCGACCGTGAACCCGGCGATCGCGGCGGCCGTCGACGGCAGCAGGACGACCAGGGCGCAGCCGACCCCGGAGACCGCCAGCGCACCGACCGCCATCGTCAGCCGGCCGGCCCGGGGCACCAGGTGATCGGCGACCAGCCGGCTGACCAGGACCGTCGCCTGGTACGCGGCGTAGCCGATCGGCACCATGGCGGCCCGCGAATGCAGGCTGTCCTTCAGGTAGACCGAACTCCACGTGCTGACCGCCGAATCCACCAGGAACGCCGTGAAGATCAGCATGCCGCAGACCACCACGACCCGGCGGACGGCGCGGCTGCCGGTGTCGTGGACGGCACTGGAGCGTTCGGTGCGGCCGGGTTCGAAAGCGCGCCAGCCGGCCAGGCCGACCAGCACGGCGTAGCCGGCCGCGGCGCCCAGCGGCACCGTCGCCCCGTGATGCCTGTCCAGCGACCACGACATGAGCAGGGCGGCGACGATCGCGGCGGCGGTGTACGCGGCGAACAGCCGGCTCATCACACTGCGCCCCAGGCGGGCCTGAACCAGCACCCCCTGCATGCTCAGCGAGGCGTCGACGATGCCGAGACCCACCCCGTACAGCAGAAGGATCGTCACGAAGAGCACGGTCGGCGTGCCGACCAGGGTCGCGGCCAACCCGGCGCCGACCAGGAACAGACCGCCGGCCAGCGCATGCCGGCTGCCCCAGCGGGCCGCCAACTGATCGGCGACCACCGAGCCGAGCGCCGCGGTCACACAGACGAACAGCAGGATCGCGGAAACCTTGCCGTCGGTCAGGTGCTGCCGGTCCTTGAACGCGGGCAGGGCGGTGACGATCGCCGCATAACCCAGCCCCTGGGCGGCGTAGCCGGCACCGATCAAACGGGCCCGCGCCGCGGCGCTCATCTCGTCCATCGTGCCTCGCTCAGCATCCCGTTTCCGATCGACCCGGAGCGCTCGGTGATGACAGCGACGTGGGTCACATGGCCGTTCAGCGCAGCATGCCGGGCCCGATCATCAACAGCAACAGATTCCTGTAAAAGAATTCACCTTTTCGTGCCCGGTTGGCCGACATTTGCGGCAAGGCGGACGGTGTGCGGTTACTTCTGGCCGATCGTTGATTACCGGTTGTCATCGCGGGAAAATTCTGGGGGCGGTCGCTGGGCGCGGCGCGGTTTCCTGCCGCGAAATATCAGATGCCTTTGTACGGTGTCCTGCCCACGACAACCGCAAGGTGCGAGCCCCGTTCTCATTCGGCGAGGTGAGCCCGCCGCGAGATCGCTGGGCGGCATCCGGGACGGGTCGACGGGTCGAGGTGGTCCGCCCCTTTCCCGGCTCAAGGTGGTCCCGCGGGTCCCGCGTCCCCGGTCTCGCCGGCTCTATGCCGCAGGTGCCCGCCGGTTCCGCGCTGCCGGGTTCTTCGGCTCGGCACCGGCGGCCTCGCGCGGCGGGTTCAGGCCGGTCCGCGCCGCAGGCCGGTGCCGTTTCCGCGTCGGTTCGACGCTGCCGGTGGGCGGCGGTCAGGGGAGGGTGAGCAGGGCGGGGGCGGCGGCTCGCAGGGCGGCGAACGCGTCGGCCAGGCGCCAGGCGGCGCGGTCGCGGGGGCCGATCGGGTTGGAGATCGTGCGGAGTTCGGCGAACGGGACGGCGGCCGCGGCGGCGGCGATCGCCACGCCGTAGCCCTCCATGGCTTCGGCGACCGCCTGCGGGAAACGGGTCGCCAGCCGGGCGGTGGTCGCCGCGGTGCCGGTGACCGTGCTCAGCGTGAGGATGTCGCCGGTGATCGCGTGCGGAAGTGCGGCCCGCAACGATTGCAGCAGCTCAGCATCGATCGTCAGGGTGCTGCTGCCGAAGCCCAACTCCTCGATCGGCAGGAAACCGCTCGGCGATTCGGCGCCCAGGTCGGCGGCGATCGTGCGGGCGGCCAGGACGGTGTCGCCGACCGCGGCGCGGCCCGGGAAGCCACCGGCGATGCCGACGCTGATCACCGCGCGGTAGGGGCGCCGGGCGAGCAGCCGGGCGGTACCGGCCGCGGCCGCCGCGGGCCCGACGCCGACCGCCTCGACGACGACCGCAAGCGAATGGGGATCCGCGCCCCCGCCCCGGCCCGGCACGGCAGCCGGATCGGGCATCGCGTGGGGATCCGCGGTGGAGTGGGCCGCGTCGGTGGACCCGGGGTCGGCGGTGGTGGTGTGGCCCGCGGCGGTGGACCCGGGGCCGGCGGCGGTGGTGGTGTGGCCCGCGGCGGTGGCGGCCGGGCCGAGGGCGGCGCGGAGGGCGTCGGCCTCGGCGGGCACCGCGGTGACGAGCAGGAGCGGGTTCACGCGTTGTCGCTGCTTTCGGAGTCGCCGTTCCCGGTGGACGGGCCGGCCGAGGAGGGCCGGTAGACGTGATAGCCGGGCGGTGCCGGGGACGGGCCGGGCGGGGCCTCGGTCGGGAACTGCTGCGTCGGCTCCGGAACGCCCGGGGAGGCGGGCGGCGGGGTGGTCGGCTTCTTCGCGGGCCTGCGGCGGGACCACCAGCGACGGTGGCCCGGCTCGTCCACGAGCGTCGTGTCCAGCGGATGCTCCGCGCGTGGGCCGGCGGGGACGTCGTGGTCACGGGCGCCCGGCCCCGTGGTGCTCTGCCGGGTGTCGTGGTCGCGGGTGCCGGGGCCCGTGGCGCTCGGCCGGGTATCGACGTCGGGCGGGCCGGGCCGGGTGGTGCGGCGCTGGACCGGCGGGTTGTGGCCGGCCTGGTCGGGCACCGTCGGGGCGTCCGGCCAGGGGTCGGCCGCCTCGTCGAACACCGCCTCGTCGTCGAGCCGCCCGGCGGGCCGGTCCGGGTGGGTGGCGGACGGCCGCGGGGCGGGCGGGATGGGCGCGGTGGTGGGGGCTTCCGGCGTACCGGCGAATCGGCCGTCTCCGGAGACCGCGACCGGATCGCCGGGGTTGTCCTCGGCGAACCCGGACCGGCCGGACAACCGTTCGCCGCGGAGCCGGGCCGCGGACCAGCCGGCGCGGGCCGCGGCCAGGCTCGCCAGCAGCGCGGCGAGGGCGATACCGAGGCGGCCGGTGAGCGGGATCAGGCCGAGGCCGCCGCCGGTGACCCAGGCGAGCATCAGGACGGTTTCCGAGTGGGCGAAGGCGGTGGCGCGCAGGCGTTCCGGGACGCGTTCCTGGATGGTGGCGTCGACGGCGAGTTTCGCGATGCCGCTGAAGGTGGCGGCGAGCAGCGCCAGCAGGGTGATGGTGGCCAGGTTGGCGACGACGGCGGCGAGGACCGCGGCGCCGGCGGTGACCATCAGGCCGCCGGCTTGCAGGGCGAGCGGGCGGCGGATGTGCAGGCCGGTGCCGGCCGCGGTGGACAGGAACGTGCCGAGGGCCAGGGCGCCGCCGACGATGCCGACCGCGGTGCCGTTGCCGACGGTCAGGCCGAGGATGCCGGTGCCGACGTCCCCGGCCATGATCGCGAAGGTCAGGAAGAGCAGCAGGTAGCCGTAGAGCAGGCGCAGGCCGGCGCTGCCGACCAGGGTGGCCAGGATGAGCCGGCCGGAGAGCGGGCGGTCCGGGCCGCGGCCCAGGCCGAGCAGGGTGCGCCAGGCGCGCGGCATGGCTTCCGGCGGGTCGGAGTCGGCGCGCGGCGGCAGCCGCAGCGCGATCACCATGCCGACGATGAAGATCAGGGTGGCGACCCGCATCGGCCACTGTGGGCCGAACCGGAAGGCGAGCAGGCCGATCGGGGCGACCACCGCCCCGGCGAACGTGCCGTAGACGCTGGCCCGCGCGCCCACCTGGGACAGTCCGACCCCGTCGGGCAGCAGGCGCGGCACGGCCGCCGATCGGGCCACCCCGTACGCCCGGGACAGCGCGAGCACCCCGAACGCCGCCGGATAGAGCGCCCAGCCGGCCAGGTGATCGGACATCACGTAGGCCAGGAACGCCCGGCCGAGCATGGTGACCGCCAGCGCGTACCGCCGGCCGTGCCGGAAATGGTCGAGCAGCGGGCCGACGACCGGCGCCAGCAGCGCGAACGGCACCATGGTGATCAGCAGGTAGAGCGCCACCTTGCCGCGGGCCTCGCCGAGCGGAACGCTGAAGATGGTGCCGGCCAGCCCGATCGCGATCAGCGCGTCGCCGGCGCAGGAGACCGCGTGCAGGTCGAAGAGTCGGATCATGCCGATCTCGCCGGCCGCGCCGCGGGCCCGGATCGTGCCGACCCGCCGGGTGGCCCAGGCCGTGCCGCGCACGCAGCCGCGCACGACGACGCGGACCGCCTTCACACCGGTGCCGACGGTGCGTCCGAGAGTGGGAAGCAACGGCATGGCAACCATCCTGACTGATCCGGGCGACCCCGCATCTGGGGACTCGTTGCGAGCTATCCCTCCGAGTAGGCAACAATGGGCGGGTGACCTCCAGGACTGTCGCCCGCGCCGCCCGACTCGACCAGGTCTGTGCCGATGCCGTGGGGGTGGCCCGTGGCGCGATCACCGATGTGGACCCGACCGACATCGGTGAGCACCTGGAGGCGATCGCCGAGGGCGATCGTGTCGTGACTCACTTCTTCGAGTCCCACCTGGCCGGTTACCGCGGCTGGCGCTGGGCGGTCACGGTGACCCGGGTGCCCCGCAGCCGGCACGTGACGATCTGCGAGACGGTGCTGCTGCCCGGGCCGGACGCGTTGATGGCCCCCGGCTGGGTCCCGTGGAACGAGCGGGTCCAGCCCGGCGACCTGGGTGTCGGCGACCTGATGCCGACCGCGCCGGACGACGACCGGCTCACCCCCGGCTACGTGCTCAGCGACGACGCCGCGGTCGAGGAGGTCTCCTGGGAGCTCGGCCTGGGCCGGTCCCGGGTGATGTCCAAGGACGGCCGGATGGAGACCGCCCAGCGGTGGTATGACGGCGACGCCGGTCCGGAGGCGCCGATCTCCACCGCCGCCCCGCGGAACGCGCGCTGCGGCACCTGCGGTTTCTACCTGCCGCTGGCCGGCACGCTGCGGCAGATGTTCGGTGTCTGCGGCAACCTGTACGCGCCGGACGACGGCCGTGCGGTCAGCGCCGACCACGGTTGCGGCGCGCATTCGGAAGCGCTGCTGGCCGGCACCGAGCAGCCGGTCGACGAGCTGCCGACGATCTATGACGACAGCGAGGTGGAGGCGGTGGCGGTCAGCCGCGGCCACGGCTCGGTCGAGTCGGGCGAGCCCGCCGAGGACTTCGGCCACAGCTAGGGCGTGGCGTGCCGGCCACGGCTGGGGCGTGGCGTGCTGGTGGCCCGACGCGCTAGCCGCGGCGGATCTCCGGGCTCAGGAACGGGAGCAGGCACGCGCCGACGTAGGCCACGCCGCACACCACGACCACCCGGCCCGCGCCCGCCGCCGCGGCGAGCGGTCCCATCGCGACCTGTGACAACGGGATCGCGATGAACGAGAACAGGTCGTCGAACGACGAAACCCGGGACAGCGCCTCCCGCGGTACCCGGGTCTGCAGCGCGGTGTCCCAGGTGACGCCCGCGATCGTGAACCCGATGCCACCCACGAAGGCCGCCCCGGCCACGGTCCACGCCTCGCCGGACAGCCCGAGGGCCAGCAACGGGGACGCGGACGTGACGCCGAGCAGCAGTCCGGTCCGCAGCGGTCGCCGGAACACCAGCTTGACCGCGACCAGGCTGGTCGCCAACAGCCCGGCCGCGCGTACCGACAGCACCGCGCCCCAGCCGAACGCGCCCCCGTGCGCGGCGACGATCGTCGGGCCGAGCACGTTCCACGGGCCGACGGCGAACGCGTTGACCAGTGCGTACGAGAAGCTGGTCAGCATCACCCAGCGCATCGAGCGGAAGACCCGCCAGCCGGTCGCGAAGTCGGCGCCCAGCCCGGGTGCGGTGGCGGCGGTCCGGCTCCCGGGCGGCAAGCGCAGGAACAGCGCCGCCGCCACGAGACAGCTGGCCGCGTCGGCGGCCAGCGCCCAACCCCCGCCGGCGGTGACGGTGAGCAGGCCGGCCACGGCCGGGGCGATGATCCGGGTGCCGTTCCTGGTGCCGGACAGCAGCGCGTTGGCCCGCTGCAGGTCAGCGTCGTCGACGAGCTCGGGGACGATCCCGCGCAGGGCCGGTGACGCGAACGCGGTGGCAGCCCCGCTGACCAGGGACAGCCCGGCGACCGTCCCGAGGTGGTAGCGGCCGGTGATCAGCACGACGGCGATCCCGCCGACGGCCGCCGCGCTGACCGCGTTGGCGGCGATGAGCAGCCCACGGCGGCTGGTGCGGTCGGCCAGGACACCGCCGGCGAGCAGCAGCACCAGCGTGGGGACCATGCTGGTGGCGAGCACGACGCCCAGGTCGGTGGCCCGGCCGGAGGCCTGGAGCACGCCCAGGGACAGCGCGACCGTCGTCATCGAGGTGCCGAAGATGTCGACGGCCCGACCCGCGAGGAACCATCCGAACCGGCCGCTCAGCAGTCGCCGCACCGGGGCGGCGGAAAGGTCGCTGGTCACGGCGAGCATCGTCATCCCGTACGGCCGCGGGTTTGCATTCCTGCGGCGATTGCCGCAAGGTCGTGCCATGACGCAGATCCGTCTCGGACCGGAGGCGCTGCGGGCCAGCCGGTTCGCGCTCTCGCCGCTCGCCGAGACGTTCAGCCGGCTGGTCGTCCTGCGGCGGGAGCAGGACGGCGGGCGGCCGGGCGCCCAGGCGCGGGCGCTGGCCGGGTGGCTCGCCGACGACCCGTTCGCCGCGGGCCTGGTCCGGCTGATCTCGGCGACGAAGTACCTGCCGGACTTCGTGGCGATCCCACCCACGTCGATGACCACCCGGATCGAGGACGAGCTGGCGGAGATGCGCGCGCTGCTGCCGGACGCGGCGGCCCGGGCGACGATCGCCGAGTCCGGCCGGTACGCCTGGAAGACCAACGATCTGCAGTGGGCCGACGTCGACGGTGTCACCACCCGGGCCGCAGCGGTGTTCGCCCGGATCTGGGAATGGTTCGTCGAGCCGGACTGGCCGCGCCGGCGGGCCGTGATGGAGCGCGACATCCGGCACCGGGCCGGGGTGCTCGCGACCCGCGGCTGGCGGGACGCGCTCAGCGGGATGGGCAAGATCCGCTGGGCGGCGCCCGATGCGATCTTCTTCTCCCTGCAGACCTACGCCGATCTGAATGTCGGCGAACACGGCCTGGTGCTGGTGCCGCACACCGGGACCGTCGGACAGTGGATGTGCGAGGCGCCGCCGCGCCTGGCGCTGGTGTATCCGGCCCGGGGCGCCCTGGCGGAGGTGCGGGCCGCGACCGGCGGGGTCGCCCGGCTGATCGGTGGGGGCCGCGCCCGGGTCCTCGGCGCGTTGGCCGACGCGAGCACGCCGTCGCAGCTGGCGGCGCTGCTCGGGGTGTCCCTCGGCACGGTCTCCGGGCATCTCGCGGCGCTGCGCGACGCCGGGGTGGTGGTGGGCCGGCGCAGCGGCCGTGCCGTCTACTACGAGCGCACACCGCTCGGCGACGACCTCGCCGCGACGTTGTAGGGATGCGGCGGCCGGTCTAGGAGATCTCGCGGAACTCCGCGTGGGAGAGCGCCCGGCGGCGCTTCCGGTTCCGGTCGTGGACGATCATCGTGATCAGGCCCGGGATGCCGACCAGGAACCCGGCCACGCTGGTGTGCAGCCAGCGGTCGGGCGCGCCGGCCAGCAGGCAGATGAGCGCGGCGACGGCGAACGCGGCCAGGCCGGCGAGCGCGAACGGGACCATCGGCGGGTCCAGCGGCTCGGGTCGTGGTTTCGAGCCGGTGACGACGCTCAGACCGGGAGACAGGTCACTCACCCCGTCAGGGTAAGGCTATTTTCGACCCTCTCGGCGCAGGACGTGAGAGTTGTAACATCGTTCGGCTTTTGCCGAGGTCATGCTGTCTGAAAGCATGCGCGCGACGTCACTGTGCCACCCGGAAGGGCCAGCATGTCCACAACCGCAGAAACTACTGCGCGGAGCGGGTTCGACCGCTTCTTCGAGATAACCAAGCGCGGCTCGACGCTGAGCCGTGAGATCCGTGGCGGATTCGTCACGTTCTTCACCATGGCGTACATCGTCGTTCTGAATCCGCTGATCCTGGCGGGTGGCACGGACAAGGCCGGCGCGCACCTGCCGCTGGCCGCGCTCGCCGCGGGCACCGCCCTGGTCGCCGGTGTGATGACCATCCTGATGGGCGTCGTGGCCCGCTTCCCGCTGGCGCTGGCCGCGGGTCTGGGTGTGAACGCGCTGGTCGCCTACGAGATCGCCCCGCAGATGACCTGGGCCGACGCGATGGGCCTGGTGGTGATCGAGGGTCTGCTGATCGGCCTGCTGGTGCTCACCGGCCTGCGGACGATGGTGTTCCGCGCGGTCCCGACCCAGCTGAAGACCGCGATCGGGGTCGGCATCGGCCTGTTCCTGATGATCATCGGACTGGTCGACTCGGGTTTCGTGCACCGCGTGCCGGACGTCGCGAACACCACCGTGCCGGTCGAGATGGGTCTCGGTGGCAAACTGCTGACCTGGCCGACCCTCGTCTTCGCGATCGGCCTGATCTTCACGCTGATCCTGTTCGTCCGCAAGGTCCGCGGCGCGATCCTGATCGGCATCCTGGGCAGCACGGTGCTGGCCATCGTGGTGGAGGCGCTCGCCCACGTCGGCTCGGTGGTGCAGAATCCGCACGGCTGGTCACTGAACGTGCCGAAGATGCCGGCCCAGGTGGTCAGCACGCCGGACCTGTCGCTGCTGGGTCACTTCAACGTGCTGGGTTCGTGGCGGCACGGCGGCTGGCTGGTCGCGCTGATGTTCGTCTTCACGCTGCTGGTGGCGGACTTCTTCGACACGATGGGCACGATGGTCGCGGTCGGCCAGGAGGGTGAACTGCTCGACGACGAAGGGATGCCGCCGAGGACGCGGGAGATCCTGCTGGTCGACTCGCTCGCCGCGGCCGCCGGTGGCGCGGCGAGCGTCTCCAGCAACACCTCGTTCGTGGAGAGCGCGTCCGGCGTCGGCGAGGGTGCCCGCACCGGTGTGGCGAACCTGGTCACCGGTGGGCTGTTCCTGCTGGCGATGTTCTTCGCGCCGCTGGTGCAGGTGGTCCCGTTCGAGGCCGCGTCGACCGCGCTGGTGGTGGTCGGCTTCCTGATGATGACCGCGGTGCGGCAGATCGACTGGACCGACTGGAGCATCGCGGTCCCGGCGTTCCTGACCATCACCATCATGCCGTTCACGTATTCGATCTCGAACGGCATCGGCGCCGGCATCCTGTCGTACGTGGTGCTCAAGGCCGCCACCGGGAGGGCGAGGGAGGTGCACCCCATCCTGTACGGGGTGGCCGTGCTCTTCGTGCTGTACTTCGCCCGGGGTCCGCTGGAGAACTGGATCCTCTGAGCTGTCAGGGCCGTCACCGGGTCCCCTAGCGTGCCCGGTGACGGCGGTCATACGGGTAAATCCATGTCGTTAGCCAAGCTCATTAGCTAGGCTAAGTATCGTGACGGAGCGGGTGATGACGACGGAGCGCACAGCGGCATCGCTGGCCAAGACGCTGCGGGAAGCGATCATCCGGTTCAGCAGGCGGGTCCGTCAGGCCCGCCCGGTCGGGGATCTGACCTTCAGTCAGCTCTCCGCGCTGACCAGCCTCCAGCTGCACGGCGCGCTCACCCCCCGTGAGCTCGCCGACGTCGAGCGGGTCCAACCGCCGACGATGACGAAGATCGTCGGCAAGCTGGAGGACCGCGGGCTCGTGGCGCGCACGCCGCACCCCACCGACGGGCGCCAGGTGATCCTGGCCGCCACCGACGAGGGTCGCGCGGTCTATACGCAGAACGAGGACATCCGCAACGAGTGGCTGGCCGGCCAGTTGGACCGGCTGACCCCCGAGGAACGGGACACCCTGGCACGCGCCGCGGAGATCATGCTGCGCGTCGCCCGCGGCTGACCGGCTCTCGCCGTCGTCCGTTTCGTCACACGACGATGACGCGTACGACGAAGTGAGGGGCGCGACCGCATGCGGGCAGTGCTGGACACGACATTCCGATCCCTGCGAGTCCGGAACTATCGCCTCTTCGCCGTCGGTCAGCTGATCAAGCTGATCGGCGTGTGGACCATGTTCACCGCCCAGGACTGGCTGGTCCTGGACCTCTCCCACAACTCGCCGAGCGCGCTCGGGGTGGTCACCGCCCTGCAGTTCGTCCCGGTGATGCTGCTGACCCTGTACAGCGGGCGGCTCGCCGACCGGTACGACAAACGCAAGCTGCTGATCGTGGCGAACACCGCGTTCGCGGTCACCGCGGTCAGCTTCGCGGTCATCGTCGCCTCCGGCATCGTGCAGCTCTGGCATGTCTTCCTGTTCGCCCTGCTGTTCGGCATCGCGAACTCGGTCGAGACACCGGTGCGCCAGGCGTTCGTCTCCGAGCTCGTCGAGCTGCCGCTGCTGCCGAACGCGCTGGCCCTCTCCGCGGCCACCTTCAACTCGGCCCGGATCGGCGGCCCGGCGATGGCCGGCGTGCTGCTGTCGGTGTTGTCCATCCGGGTGGTGTTCCTGATCGCCACCGTCCTGGTGATCGCCCCGATCTTCACGTACACCCGGATGAACCGCGCCGAACTGCTCGGCATCGAACGCAAGGCACGCGGCGGCGCCCGGGTGCTGGACGGCCTGACCTACGTCGGCAAGCGCCCCGACCTGCTGCTCACCATCTGCCTGATGGCGGTGATCGGCATGATCGGCTTCAACTTCCCGGTCACCCTGGCCGCCCTCGCAAAGATCAACTTCCATGCCGGGGCGTCGTCGTTCGGGCTGCTCACCACCGCTCTGGCGGTCGGTGCGCTCGGCGGCGCACTGGCCGGCAGCGGCCGCCGCACCCGGCCCGGGATGTACCGGGTGATCGGCGCCGCCCTCGCCTTCGGGGTGTTCGAGTTCGCGGTCGGGTTCGCCCCCACCTTCCTCGTCGCGATGGTGCTGCTGGTCCCCACCGGCTTCTTCTCCATCTACCTGGCGCAGGCCGCCAACCACCGGGTCCAAATGGGCGTCGACGCCGAATACCGCGGCCGGGTGATGTCGCTGTACGTGCTGGTCTTCCTCGGCACCACACCGATCGGGGCGTCCCTGGCCGGATGGTGGGGGTCGCACTTCGGGGTGCCGTCCAGCATCTGGGTGGGTGGTCTCGTCTCGTTCCTGGCCTCCGGGGTGGCGCTGGCCTGGCAGTTGCGGGCCGGTGGGGAGCGGATCGAGGTGCGGTTGCGGCCGCGGCCCCGGTTGCGGCTGATCCCGGCTCCCGCTACGCCCCCTGCGGTGCCCGCGGAGGCCGCGCCGCTTGCGGAGGCGGACCTTCCGGAGGTGCCACCGATGGCGGTACGTCGCGGGCACCGCCCCGGTCGCGCCCCCGAACCCGCCGGTCACGTCTGACCGTCCGCGTCACCCGATCGGGGGTTTTGCCCGTCTCGTACGCCGGAAAGGATGCCCGATGTCGGTATGGAAGCTGGCATTTAGGTAGTTGGCAGATCAGTTCCGCCGAACGGGTGTTCCGGCCGGGCCGATCCCGGCCTAGCGTCAGAGTGTGGCGATGGCGCAACTGGTCGTGATCTCGGCGGCGTGGATGACGCTGCTGATCGTGCCGTGTGCCCGGATCCTGCTCCGGCGCCCCGCAAAGCGCCGGCCCGAGACCTCGGGCCACCTGCCCCGGCGGCGCTCGTCGTTCCGCCGGGTCCCCGCCCCGGGCCGGGTCCCTCGCAAGGGCGCCCCGGCCTACTGGGCCCGCCGCCCCGGCCCGCAGACCCGTGACCTGCGCCGCCTCGACCGCGAACTGCCGGGCATCGACCTGACCGGCCGGTTGGAGTCACTGCCCCCGGTGCCGATCGAGCAGCTGGCCTACGACCTGCGCCGCCTGGACCGGCAACGTCGCAGCGGCGTCCTGCGCTCCTCGGAGGCCTGCCTGGCCGCCATCCTGCGCGCCTACGACGCCCGCCTCCTGCTGGCCTGCCGCGCCCTCGGCGTCGCCGAACACCTGCAACCCTTGCAGGGCGTCGACCGCGAGTGCGAACGCCTCCGGGTCGAAGACCGGCTCGAAGCCGCCGGTCTGGTCCTCCGCGACCATCAGGACAACTGACCAGCCTCCGGGACCACCCCGGGCGCGGCCTGGCAGGTCGTCCGGAATGGCCGGGGCACGTGACCAGCCGGTGCTGCCGGCCGGGGCGGGTGACCAGCCGGTCCTGCGGGCCTGCCCGGGTCGGGACTGGTTGACCAGCCGGGTCCTGTGGGGTGATCAGCCGGTCTTGCAGGCTTGCCCGGGCCGGGATGGGTTGACCAGCCGGGTCCTGCCGGCCTGCCCGGGCGGCCGACGCTTCCGTCCTTGCGGCGCTCAGCCGTTGCCGGCCGCCGGCATCGGTGGCAGCGACGGCGCCTGGGCGGGCGTCATGTCGGGGCGGGGCCGTGCTGGTCGCCGCTGACGGGGAACCACTGAAGGCAGTGGTAGTTGCCGAGGCGGCTCTCCACCAGGGCCAGTTCGCTCACCTGCCAGGCCGGACCCGCGTACCCGGTAAGCGCCGCGAGCAGGCCGGGTGCTGAGCGGTAGGAGATCGTCAGGTGCGGCCGGAACGGCCGCGGGTCGATGGCGAAACCGGCGGCGGCGAGCGCGTCCCGGACCGACTCGCGGAGGTCAGCCAGCGGCCGCACGTCGCCGGCGAGGCCGGCCCAGATCACCGGGCCGAAGCGGCCGCCCCCGGCAGCGTGCAGCGAGAACGCCGGGCGTGGGGGCACGGTGGTCAGGGCGGCGGCGACGTCCGGGACCCGGTGGTCCTCGACGTCGCCGAGGAAGGCCAGCGTCACATGCCATTTTGACGGCCGCGTGTAACGGGCGTCCGGCGGCAGTCGGCGGAGCAGGTCGTCCCGGGCCGGCGGCGGCGGGAAGACGGCTACGAAAAGGCGGGTCAGGGCGAACCTCGAACGGGTAGCGGAGCGGCGTGTGACATCAGGACGACGCGGCGTCGGCCACAGGGAAACGTGGCAGAGCGGCGGGAGGAACAGCAGGGCGACGGTGACAGGGGGAGCGGCGGGGAGGAACAGCAGGGCAACGCTGACAAGGGGGAGCGGCAGGGCGGCGGGGAGGAACAGCAGAGCGACGGCGTTCGGGAACGCGATGGAGCGATGCCGCCCCGGCGAGTCGGTGGACCGGCGGCGCCAGGGGGTGGGTCGATGTGGGGCCGGGGAGAGCGGAAGGCTCGGCGACGCGGCCGCGGGAAGGTGATGCGGGAGGTGCGGGGCGGCCGCCGGAGTGATGCGGGAAGCTGCGGGGCGGCCGCGGGGAGTGATGCGGGAGGGTGCGGGCGGCCGCGCCGAGGGGCGCGGCCGGGCCACGGGGTCAGGAGGACTCGCGGGCCGCGGGGCCGCCGCCGAACAGGACATCGTCCCAGCTCGGGAGGCGCTTGCGGGGCTTGTTCTCCTCGGTTTCGGTGCCGGGCTGGGTGGTCTGGCCGACGGTGCGCCGGGGGCGCAGGACAGCCAGGGACGGGACCGCCGGGACCTCTTTGGGGAGGTCGGAGTCGTCGTCGAAGGCGGAGCCGGAACCGCCGCCGAGCAGTGCGGCGGCGCCGCCGGCGACCGGGCGGCGGGCGGCCGGGGAGACCGGCTCCAGGCCGCGGCCGGAGGAGCCCTCCAGCGGGCGGTCGAGGGAGGCGAGCAGCGCGTCGCGGCCGGCGCGGATCGGGTCGCGGGTGGGGCGGGTGGTGTCCCGGCCGGGGCGGGCCGGTGCGTCGGCGGCGGGCAGGCCGTGGCCGCCGCGGGTGGGCTCGGCGCTGCGGGCCGGGCCGGGCAGGCCGTGGCCACCGCGCTCGGGGACCGGGTCCTGGCCGAGGATCTGGGTGGGGCGCTCGGCGCACAGGTACTGCGCCATGTCGTCGTGCGGGGAGACGACCTGGCGGCCCTTGTCGAGGTCCCAGATGGCCTGGGCGGTGGCTTTGCCGGACGGCCAGGTGGCGACGATCCGCCAGGTGCCGTCCTCGCGCCGGAACGCGTCCCAGGAGATCTTCTCGGTGTCGATGCCGTGCTGGGCGAGCCGGCTGTCGACGACCTCGGCCAGGGGCTGGCCGGAGTCGGACGTCTTCAGCCGGGTGCGCCGGGCGTGCTGGGCCAGCATGGCGCGCTCCTGCAGCACCGGGCCGGCGTAGCGGAGGACCCGGTCGACGGGGACGCCGGCCACCCGGGCGACGTCCTCGGCGGACTCGCCGGAGCGGATCCGGGCCTGGATGTCCCGCGGGGACAGTGAGGCCTGGACGTCCGGGGCGAGCACCGCGACCGCCGTGCTCGGCGGTGCGGGGCTGTCGGTGAGGACCCCGGCAACCCGGTCGTCGAGGGGCAGCGCCAGCAGGCGGCCCACCTCGTCGGCGAGCACGAGGGCCTGTCCATCCTCGGAGAGGGCGACGAAGCGTACCGGCCGCATGCGTTGCCTCCGTCTCGTCGCGTTGGCCTGTGCTCCCGAGAGTCAGTCACCCGGGCGCGTTTCGGAACACGGTACGCGCCCCGGTCACTCCTTGGGGGTAAGCCACGCCGTCAAACTGGCTGACCAGCGAAGATGATCTTCAAATTCTTCGCTACCCCCATTGGTACGGACTATGCCTCGCTGATCGCAATGAGCCAAGTCACCGGGCGGGTATCTGTCAGAGCCGTTCCACCACGTAGTCGATGCAGCTGGTCAGGGCGGTGACGTCGGTCGGGTCGACGGTCGGGTAGAGGGCGATCCGCAGCTGGTTGCGGCCCAGCTTGCGGTACGGCTCGGTGTCCACGATGTCGTTGGCGCGCAGCACCTTGGCGATCGTGGCGGCGTCCACCCCGTCGGTGAAGTCGATCGTGGCGACCGCCGCGGAGCGCAGTGCCGGATCGGTCACGAACGGCTCGGCGTACGACGACCGGTCGGCCCAGCCGTAGATCGCCGCGGCGCTCTCCGCGCTGCGTTTGACCGCCCAGGACAGGCCGCCCTGTGCGTTCATCCAGTCCAGCTGCTCGGCCGCCAGGAAGACGGTGGCCAGCGCGGGCGTGTTGTACGTCTGGTCCAGGCGGGACTGCTCGATCGCGGTGACCAGGTCGAGGAACTGCGGGATGTACCGCTTCGAGGCCTTGATCTCGAAGGCCCGCTCGATCGCGGCCGGGGACATCAGGGCCAGCCAGAGCCCGCCGTCCGAGCCGAGCGCCTTCTGCGGGGCCAGGTAGTAGACGTCGGTCTCGCGCAGGTCGACGTCGAGGCTGCCGCCGCCGGACGTGGCGTCGGTGAGCAGCAGCGCGCCCGGGTCGGCGCCCGCGACCCGGCGGACCGGCACGGAAACCCCGGTGGAGGTCTCGTTCTGCACGGTGGCGTAGACGTCGACGCCGGCCTCGGCGGTCAGGAACGCGGCCTGCCCGCCCGGGGCCCGGTGCACGGTGGGCTGAGCCAGGAACGGTGCGTCGGTGACCGCCTGCACGAACTTGGCGCCGAACTCGCCGAACTCGGCGAACTGCGCCCGGTCCCGGACCAGGCCGAAGGTGGCGATCTCCCAGAACGCGCTGGTGCCGCCGTTGGCCAGGACCACCTCGTACCCCTCGGGCATCGAGAAGAACTCGGCGAGCCCGCGGCGCAGCCGGGCGACCTGGTCCTTGACCGTCCGCTGCCGGTGGGAGGTGCCCATGAAGGTGCGGGACACCGCGGAGAGCGCCTCGACACCCTCCGGCCGGACCTTGCTCGGCCCGGAGCCGAAGCGGCCGTCGACGGGTTTGATCGTGTCGGGGATCCGGATGTCAGCCACGATCACACATTATGCGTGAGTTGGGACCAGCCCTCGACCTCGGAAGGCCGGCGCGGCTCCGGGCCGACGTAGCGCAGGCCGGGGCGCAGGATCCGGCCGAGCTTCTTCTGCTCCAGGATGTGCGCGCTCCAGCCGGCCACCCGGGCGCAGGTGAACATCGAGGTGAACATGTGCACCGGCACCTCGGCGAAGTCGAGCACCACGGCGGACCAGAAGTCCACGTTCGTCCACAGCTCGCACTTCGGCTTGCGTTCCCGCAGCTCGGTCAGCGCGGCCGCCTCCAGCGCGGCGGCCACCTCGAAGCGCGGCGCGCCGAGCTCCTTGGCGATCCGGCGCAGCACCCGGGCCCGCGGGTCCTCGGCGCGGTAGACCCGGTGACCGAAACCCATCAGCCGGTCGCCGCGGTCCAGCACATCCTTCACATAGCCCTCGGCGTCGCCGCTGCGCTCGACCGCCTCCAGCATGTGCAGCACCCGGGTGGGCGCCCCGCCGTGCAGCGGGCCGGAGAGCGCGCCGATCCCGGAGGAGATGCAGGCGGCCACGTCGGCGCCGGTGGAGGCGACGATCCGGGTGGTGAAGGTGGAGGCGTTGAGCCCGTGCTCGGCGGCCGAGATGAAGTACGCGTCGACGGCTTTGACGTGCCGCGGGTCGGGCTCGCCGCGCCACCGGCGCATGAACCGCTCCACGATGGTCTCGGCCTTGTCGATGTCCTTCTGCGGGACGGCCGGCAGCCCCAGCCCGCGGGCCGCCTGGGCGACGAACGAGAGCGCGGTCACCGAGACCCGGGCCAGGTCCCGGCGGGCCCGCTCGTCGGTGATGTCGAGCAGCTGGTCGAGCCCCCAGTACGGGGCCAGCATGGCGACCGCGGACTGCACGTCGACCCGGATGTCGCCGGAGTGCACCGGCACCGGGAACGGCTCGGCCGGCGGCAGCCCGGGTCCGAACCGGCCGTCCACCAGCAGACCCCAGACGTTGCCGAAGGAGACCTGGCCGATCAGATCCTCGATGTCGACGCCGCGATACCGCAGTGCGCCACCGTCCCGGTCGGGCTCGGCGATCTCGGTCTCGAACGCGATGACGCCCTCGAGTCCCGGCTTGAAGTCGGACACGGCGCTCCCTGGGAGACGTGGCTGCGGTGAGTGATTCATCCTGCCTCCCGGGTAACGGCCCGGTCGACCCGTGGCGATTGTGCTCTCGGTGACACCCATCCTGGTTCACCTGACACCGGACGGTCGCCGTCTTACCGTCGTTGCAGCCGAAAGGAAGTACCCCCGATGTCTGCCGATCCGCCGTCCCCCGCGGGGATGCGCCGTGACTACACCGAGCACCCGCCGCTGCTGGAGGGCTCCCTGGCCGGGCACTGGAGCGACCAGTTCGCCGCCTGGTTCGCCGACGCGACCGCGGCCGGGCTGCCCGAGCCGAACGCGATGATCGTGGCCACGGCGGATGCCCAGGGGCGCCCGTCGGCCCGGACAGTGCTGCTCAAGGGGTACGACTCGACCGGTTTTGTGTTTTTCACGAACTATGAGTCGCGCAAGGGCTCGGACGTGCGGCACAACCCGTACACAAGCGTCGTTTTTCCCTGGTTTGCGATGCAACGCCAGGTGATCGTGACCGGGGCGGTGGAACGCGTCTCCCGCGCCGAGACCGAGGAGTATTTCGCCTCCCGTCCGCGCGGCTCCCAGCTCGGCGCGTGGGCCAGCCCGCAGTCGCGGGTGCTGCCCGGCCCGGAGGCGATCGACGCGCGCCTGGCCGAGGTGATCGAGCGGTTCGGCGACGGTCCGGTGCCGCCCCCGCCGCACTGGGGTGGTCTGCGGGTGCTGCCCGAGACCGTGGAGTTCTGGCAGGGACGCAGCAGTCGCCTGCACGACCGGCTGCGGTATCGCGCAGTCGGCGAGAACCGGAGCGCCGTCGAGCGGGACTGGATCGTGGAGAGGCTGGCCCCGTGAGCGTGGTCGAGGAGAAGTCGAAACGCTCCTGGATGATCGACACCACACCGCTGCGGGTGACGTCGTTCCGCCGGATGTGGGTCGGCAACGGCGCGTCGTTCTTCGGTTTCCAGTTCACCGCGGTGGCCGTGCCGGTGCAGATGTTCGCGATCACGCACTCGTCGTTCTGGGTCGGCCTGCTCGGCGTCGCCGGCCTGGTCCCGCTGCTGATCTTCGGCCTCTGGGGCGGCGCCATCGCCGACGTGGTCGACCGGCGGCGCCTGCTGCTGACCAGCTCCGCGCTCACCTGGGTGGTCACTCTGGGCCTGCTGGCGCAGGCGATCGCGGGGGTACGAAGTGAGCACCTGCTCCTGGCGCTCACCGCGGTGCAGTCGATCGGGTTCGCGATCAGCTCGCCGGCCCGGCAGTCGATCATCCCGCGCATCGTCCCCGCCGAGATGGTGCCCGCGGCGAACACGCTGAACTACACCACCACGACGGCCGGTGGGGTGCTCGGCCCGCTGGCCGCGGGCCTGATCATGGGGATCTGGTCGACCGGCACCGGGGTGGCCGTGGCGTACGCGGTCGACGCCCTGCTCTTCACCGTCACCTTCTGGGCCACCTGGCGGCTGCCGGCCATCCCGCCGATCGAGCCGGACGACGCCGGGGAGAAGCCCACGGCCGGCCTCCGCGGCATCGTGGCCGGCCTGCGCTTCCTGGTCACCCAGCCGGTGCTGCTGCTGTCCTTCGGCATCGACCTGATCGCGATGGTCTTCGCGATGCCGCGGGCGCTGTTCCCGGCGGTGGCCGAGACCCGGTTCGGCGACAGCTCGGCGGTCGGCTGGCTGTTCAGCGCGATCGCGATCGGCTCGGTGCTGGCCGGGTTCACCTCCGGCTGGATCAGCCGGGTCCGCCGCCAGGGTGTCGCGCTGACCGCCGCGGTGGTCGGCTGGGGCATCGCGATCGCCCTGTCCGGCCTGGCCCACCAGCTCTGGCTGGCGGTTCTGCTGCTCGCCGTGGCCGGCGCGGCCGACCTGGTCAGCGCGGTCTACCGGCAGACGATCATGCAGACCTTCGCGCCGGACCGGCTGCGCGGCCGGCTGCAGGGCGTGTTCACCGTGGTGGTGGCCGGCGGTCCCCGGCTGGGTGACCTGCGGGCCGGTGCCACCGCCCAGTTCACCTCGGTGACCACCTCCTGGGTGGCCGGCGGGGTGCTCGCCGCGGTGCTGGCCGTGGGCCTGGCGCTGGCCTTCCCGGCGCTGCTGCGATACCGGCCCGTCCCGGATCCCGTGGCCGACCCCGAACGATAGTGTCGCGGGTATGACAGAGACAGCCGCGAAATCCGGGGTCCAGTGGTCGATCGAGGCGGATGGCCGGCGCGCCGTCCTGGCCGAGGTCGGAGGCACGCTGCGCAGTTTCTCGTCGGGCGGGGTGGAGCTGCTGGACGGCTTCTCCGTCGACGAGATCTCCCCGGGTTCCGCCGGCCAGATCCTCGCGCCCTGGCCGAACCGGATCCGGGACGGGCGCTACACCTTCGGCGAGCAGACCTACCAGCTGGCGCTCACCGAGCCGGCCCGGCACAACGCCATCCATGGCCTGGTCAACTGGGCGCGCTGGCGGGCCACCGAGCACACCGCCTCGGCCGTCACCCTGGAATACGACCTGCCCGCCCAGGTCGGCTACCCGTGGCCGCTCACCCTGCGGACCCGCTGGTCGGTGTCGGCCGAGGGGCTGCGCTGCGCGCAGGAGGTGGTGAACACCGGCGACGCCGCCGCGCCGTGGGGCTACTCCGTGCACCCGTACCTGCGCCTGCCCGGCGTCAGCGTCGAGGACACCGTGCTCACCGTGCCGGCCCGGACCAGGATCCTGGCCGACAACCGGCTGCTGCCGCTCGGCGCGGTCAAGGTGGCCGGCACCGAGTTCGACTACGCCGAGCCGCGCCGGATCGGCACCGCGATCCTGGACACCACGTTCGGCGACATCGACTTCGGCCCGGACGGGCTGACCGAGGTGGTCCTGGCCGACCCGTCGTCGGACGCGAAGATCGTGGTCTGGGCCGACGAGAAGTTCAAGTACTGGCAGGTCTTCTCCGGTGACACGCTGCACGGCGAGCGGCACCGCCGGTCCGTCGCGGTGGAGCCGATGACCTGCCCGCCGGACGCGTTCCGCTCCGGCCGCGACCTGGTCACGCTGGCGCCGGGGGAGACCTGGACCACCGCGTGGGGGATCCGCGCCTGATGGAGTTCGACGAGGTGATCCGCCGGCGGCGGATGATCCGGGGGTACGACGTGTCGCGCCCCGTGCCGCCCGAACTGATCGACAAGATCGTCCGGCACGGGCTGCGGGCGCCGTCGGCCGGCTTCGCCCAGGGGTGGAGCTTCCTGGTCCTGTCCTCGCCGGACGACTGTGACCGCTTCTGGTCGGCGACCACTGTCGAGCAGCACACCGACGCCTGGCTCGCCCGGATGCGGACCGCCCCGCTGATCATCATCGCCCTGTCGAACAAGTCCGTTTATCTCGACCGGTATGCGGAAAGCGACAAGGGCTGGGCCGACCGGGACGAGTCCCGGTGGTCGGTGCCGTACTGGGACATCGACACCGGATTCGCCGCGCTGCTGATGCACCTGACCGCGGTGAACGAGGAACTCGCCTCCTGCTTCATCGGGCTGCCGGCGGCGAAGGTCGCCGACTTCCGGGCGGCGTTCGGGGTGCCGGACGAGTTCACCCCGGTGGGGGCGCTCACCGTCGGCTATCCGGGGGACGACAAGAGGTCACCGTCACTCCGGCGCGGTCACCGTCCGGTGGACGAGGTAGTGCATCATGGCCGGTGGGCAGCGGGCGGCGGTTCGGGACGCGGCTAGGCTCGTACCAGCAATTCGTGTGTTTCTCGTTTTTTCAGCAGGGAGGGGCAGCCGCCGTGATCTTCAAAGCGGTCCGGGACGGGGCCCCGTACCCTGATCACCACACCACGCTGAAAGCGTGGGCGGAGATCCCGCCGCGGCCGATCCGGCTCGCCGATCTGATCACCACGAAACGCGAGCTGGCGCTGGACAAGCTGCTCGCCGAGGATTCGACGTTCTACGGAGATCTTTTCCCGCACGTCGTGGAGTATCAGGGCGCGCTGTATCTGGAGGACGGTCTGCACCGCGCATTACGCGCCGCGCTCCAACAGCGCAATCAGATTCACGCTCGTGTATTGGTCGTGGAAGGCTGACGCCTCCGTTACTTTGAAGTGCATGGTTGCTCGACCGCTTGACCTGCTGGATCTTGACGACCTGCTCACCGACGACGACCGCGCGGCCCGCGCCCTGGCCCGCCAGGTGGCGAACGATCATATTCGTCCCGGCGTGGCGCAGTGGTACGAGAACGGTGATCCACCCATTCGCGATCTTGCCGTGGAATTCGGCAAGGCCGGATTGTTCGGCATGCATCTGACCGGTTACGGCCTGCCCGGGGCCACCACCATCTCGTACGGCGTGGCCTGCATGGAATTGGAAGCCGCCGACTCCGGGATCCGCTCCCTGGTCTCGGTCCAGGGCTCGCTCGTGATGTACGCGATCTGGCGGTACGGCTCCGACGACCAGAAGGACCGGTGGCTGCCCGCGCTCGCCGCCGGCCGGACCATCGGCTGCTTCGGCCTCGCCGAGCCCGACCACGGCTCCGACCCCACCGGGATGTCCACCCGGGCCCGCCGCGACGGCGACGACTGGATCCTCGACGGGGTGAAAACCTGGATCCTCAACGCGCCGATCGCCGATGTGGCGGTGATCTGGGCCCGCGCCGAGAAAGGCGTCGCCGGGTTCGTGGTGCCCACCGACACGCCCGGGCTCACCACCCGGGCGTTCCGGCACACCATGTCGCTGCGTGCGGCCAGCGTCGGCGAACTCGCCCTCGACGGGGTGCGGCTGCCGGACAGCGCCCGGCTGCCCGCCGCCCGCAGCCTGATGGCGCCGCTGTCCTGCCTCACCGAGGCCCGGCTCAGCATCATCTTCGGGGTGCTCGGCGCGGCCCGGGACTGCCTCGACGTGACCCTCGACTACGCCGCCGGGCGGGAACAGTTCGGCCGGCCGATCAGCGCCTTCCAGCTGACCCAGGCGAAACTCGCCGACATGGCACTGGAACTGCAGAAGGGGTTCCTGCTCGCGGTGCACCTGGGCCGGATGCGCGACGCCGGGGGCGCACCGCTGCGGCCGGAACAGGTGAGCATCGGGAAGCTCAACAACGTGCGGGAGGCGTTGAAGATCGCCCGGGAGTGCCGGACGATCCTGGGCGGCAACGGGATCCGCGGAGAGATGCCGGTCATGCGGCACGCCGGGAACCTGGAGAGCGTGCTGACCTACGAGGGGACCTCGGAGATCCACCAACTGTCGATCGGCCAGAAATTGACCGGTCTGAACGCTTTTTCACATTAGGGGGGTCAAGGGGCGCGCTCCGGTCGCGAAATGTCGTACCCACTCCGTACCGTTAGGACATGGCCAACTCACCGGATGTCGAAGAGCCGACGACGGAGTACCCGGCCGTGCCCGAGGAGGCGGAGCCGGGTGCTCCGGCCGTCCCGCAGGAGCACAGGCCGAGCTTCTTCGCACGGCTGCTGATCTTCATCGGCGTCGTCTTCGCCCTGATCGTCGCGTCCTGCTTCGGCCTGCGCGCGCTGCACGTGCTGCCCTCGTTCGACAACCCGTTCGCCGACAAGACCACCGACCGCAGCCAGCCCGTGCTGCTGCAGTCCATGCGCGACCTGCACCGCTACGTCGCGGCCGACGGCACCTTCCAGGTCATCGTCGACCTCCAGCAGAACAAGGACAACATTCCCGACTTCCTGGTCAATCGGCGCATCCTGTTCGTCGGCTCCGGCACCGTCGAAACCTATGTCGACTTCAGCGCCCTCTCCGGTGACGCCCTCAAGGTCGACAACGAGAAGAAGACGATCGAGCTCACCCTGCCCCCGCCGCAGCAGTCCCAGGCCGCGCTCGACATGCAGAAGAGCTACGTCGTCGAGGAGGATCGCGGTCTGCTGACCAGCATCGGCGACGCCTTCCACAGCGACACCGACAAACAGCAGCGGGTGTACGCGGCGGCCCAACAGAAGATCACCGAGGCGGCCAAGTCGAGCGGCCTGGACCAGCGCGCCCAGCAGAACACGCAGGCCATGCTGGAGAGTCTGTTCACACGGTTGGGCTACACCTCGGTCAAGGTCACGTTCACCAACCCCTGACGGGCTTGACCGGCGGGCGGGCGGCCTCGCGTCGTCCGCCCGGCGGCCCCCTTCAGCCGGGTGCCTCGCCCGTGTTCTGGGCGGGCTGTGGTCGTCTGTCCGCGTGGGCTGCGGTCTTCCGCCTGGCCGCGCTGCGGTCTTCCGCCTGGCCGCGCTGCGGTCTTCCGCCTGCGGTCTCTTGCCCGGTGCGTCGCGGCCTCCCGCTCGCGGTCTTCCATCTGCGGCCGGTGGCTGCGTGGTCGCGGTCTTCCATCTGCGGCCTGTGGCTGCGTGGTCGCGGTCTTCCGTCTGTCAGCGGCTGTCTTCTCGCCGGCGGGCTGGGGATCGTGCCGCCGTGGCGATGGGCTTCGCCGGTTGTTCTCCTCGGGGCACGGGTCGAGGACGACCAGCGCGAAGAGTGACGCCGCCGCCCTGGGGGCAAGGGCGACGGCGTCCGAATCGGGGGAAGGTGGAGACCGGGCCCGCGATTCTGTAGGTGAGCGGCGAATGCCGCGTTGGTGCGATTCGGTCCCGGCCGGGTATGCCAGCCCGGCTTCCACCCGGCCGGGAGCCTTTCCACGGCGCCCCGCCGATCTGCCGGCGACGGTGTGCTCGCTGCCGGCGACGGTGTGCTCGCTGCCGGCGACGGTGTGCTCGCTGTCAGCGGCGGTCAGCTATCGGTCGGCAGGTGCGCTGGGCGGTGGCTTCAGTGGGTGGTCACTCGCTGGGCATCAAGGCCCAGAGGACCAGGTAGGCGATGAACTGCGGGCCCGGAAGCAGGCAGGACAGGACGAAGGCCAGGCGGACGACGCCGGTGGAGAGGCCGAAGCGGCGGGCCAGGCCGGCGCAGACGCCGCCGATCATGCGGTTGTCGCGCGGGCGGGTCAGGCTGTGTGACGCGAGGGGGCGGGTCACTGTCATCCACTCCTTCAGTGGTGGCCGGGGCGGTTTTGCCCTGGACCACTTCGACGTTAGGTACCGGGCCACGGCCGTCCCTCATCCCGAAGATGGAGAGTTCCGGCCCGCTTCCCGTAGGGGAAACCCGTACCCGAATGTCGCCCTTCGTTAACTTTTCCCGCTCCATGCCGGCCTCGCTCCATGCCGCCGCCGCTTCCCGCGGTCCACGCGGTCCACGCGCCATGCCGCCCTTGCTCCACGCGGTCCTCGCTCCACGGGGTTCTCGCTCCACGGGGTTCTCGCTCCACGGGGTTCTCGCTCCACGGGGTTCTCGCTCCACGGGGTCCTTCCTCGGCGCGGTCCTTCCTCGGCGCGGTCCTCGCGGCGCCGCCTCCGCCGTCCGCCGCTCCAGGTGTCGGCGTCGGCGGTCGTCTGCTCGCGGTGTTCGTCCGGGGTACGCGCCGCGGTTTTAGCGGGCGGGGCTGGTCGCTTTGCTGACCGGGAGAAATGTCGGTTCTTGCTGGGAACGTGCACAGAATGGGGCCGAGAGTTCGGATCTCCGTAATCGATTGATCACTATCCGCGAATGGCACGTTCGCCCGATGGCAAAGCATCGACGCCACTCGCAAAGTCATTAACCGATCGCCGACCGTCGTGGGATCGGGATCACAGTCGATCGGGGAGGTTGGCGGTGTCCACCGTCGCGCTCAAGGATGTCAGCAAGGTTTGGCCGGATGGCACGCTCGCTGTGGATCGGGTGTCCCTCGATGTGCGCGACGGCGAGTTCATGGTGCTGCTGGGGCCTTCGGGCTGCGGCAAGTCGACCGTGCTCCGCATGATCGCCGGCCTGGAGGATCCCACCGAGGGCGACATCCTGCTGAACGGGGAGCCGGTCCTCGACGTGCCTCCGCGCGACCGCAGCATCGCCATGGTGTTTCAGGATTTCGCGCTCTATCCGCACATGACGGTGGCCGACAACATCGGATTCCCGTTGAAGCTTTCCGGCGTCGAGCCGGGGTCGCGGTCCGACCGGGTGGGCACGGTGGCCGGCGCGCTCGGGATCGGCGAGGTGCTGGGGCGGCGGCCGAGTCAGTTGTCCGGCGGGCAGCGGCAGCGGGTGGCGATGGGCCGGGCCATGGTGCGGCGGCCGGGCATCTTCCTGATGGACGAGCCACTCTCCAACCTGGACAGCGGTCTGCGCGCCGAACTGCGGGCCGAGATCACCAGCATGACCCGGGAGCTCGGGGTCACCACCATGTACGTGACGCATGATCAGGCCGAGGCGCTCACCATGGCGGACCGGGTGGCGATCATGCGGCGCGGGGTGCTGCAGGACCTGGGCACGCCGACCGAGGTGTACCGGCGGCCGGCGACGCTCTACGTCGCGGCTTTCCTGGGGTCGCCGCGGATGAACCTGCTGGAGGCCCAGGTCTACGTGCACCTGGACCGGTTCGTCGCGTTGAACTTCGGGGAGCAGACGCTCTATCTCGGCTGGACGGATCCGCGGTCGCGGGCGGTGGCCCGCTACCACGGTGAGCGGATCGTGGTGGGGGTGCGGGCCGAGGCGCTCACCCCGGTGACCCCCGACACACCCGGCACGGTGTTGCACGGCCGGATCCGGTATCTGGAGCACCACGGGCACGAATCGCTGGCCTACCTGGATGTCGGGGCGACCGCGATCGTGGTCGACGAGGTCGGCGGGCCGGTGCGCGGCCCGGCGACCGGGGGTGGCGCGTTGAAGCGGCTCGGCGGAGCCCTGCAGCGGCTCACCCGGTCGGCGCCGGAGGAGGCGTCGGAGAGCCCGGTCGCGCCGGTCAGTGTGCTGAACGATCCGGGCCGGCATCACCGTAAGCCGGCCGAGCTGTCGGTGCGGCTGGCGCCGTATCCGGCGGTCACTCCGGGCCACCCATTGACCGTGGCGGTGCAGATGGACGCCGTGCACTTCTTTGACGAGCGCGGCGACCGCATCGACGTGGGCTGGCGCTGACCCGGGGGGATGAGGTGCCGGGTACCGAGGGGGAGCGCCACTTCCGGGCGGGATCGCGGATGCCTCCTGCCACCGAACGGCCACAGCGCGTAGGCTGCAGCACGGTGGAGGACAGGATCGGCCAGACCGTGCGTTCGGCTCCGGGTGGGGAGCCGAGGGTCGATGCCGCCCGGCCACGGCCCGTTTCCCCGGTGCTGCTGGACCGGGCGTTCGGCCACGCCGACATCACCCTTCTGCGGCACGAGGTGACCCGGCTGCTGCCCGCGGTCGGGGTCTCCGGTGACCGCCTCTCCGGTTACGTGCTCGCCATCAACGAGGTGATCACGAATGTGGTGCTGCACGCCGGCGGGCACGGCCGGATCGTGCTGCGGCTGGAGGCGGGGTCGGTCTGGTGTGTGGTCACCGATTCGGGGCCGGGCATCCCGGAGGGCTGTCTGGACGGCGATCTTCTCCCCGGTACGGATGAGATCGGTGGTCGTGGGCTGTGGCTGGCGCACCAGTTGTGTGACGAGGTGACGACGGCCACGGGCCCGATCGGCACCTCGATCGGCCTCCGAATGGATCTTGTTACGGCGAGCTGAAAGCTGAAACAGCAGCTTGACCGGCTTATGAAACACCGCGGAAATGTGAAGGCGCCCTTCGCCTCTCGTTGTGCGGCGGGTGCGACTACATTGGGCGCGTGCTCGGACTTCCTTCCCAGGTGACCGCCTGCCTTTTCGATCTTGACGGGGTGCTCACGCAGACCGCCCTTGTGCACAGTGCCGCGTGGAAACAAACGTTCGACACGTTCCTCGAATCGTGGGCCCGGCAGCATGATCAAGAGTTTGTGCCGTTCGATTCAGGCGCCGACTATCACCGATATGTCGACGGCCGTCAGCGCGCTGACGGCGTCCGCACCTTCCTCGCCTCCCGTGGCATCACCCTGCCCGAGGGCACCCCGGACGACGATCCCGACCAGGAGACCGTCAACGGCGTCGGCAACCGGAAGAACATCCTGGTGCTGCAGAAGATCAAGGAGGGCGCCGTTCAGGTCTACCCCGGATCGGTGGAGTACCTGAAGGCGGCCAAGGCAGCCGGCCTGCGCCGTGCCGTCGTCTCGGCCAGCGCCAACTGCAAGGACGTCCTGGAGGCGGCCGGTATCGCCGACCTCCTGGAGGCCCGGGTGGACGGCGTCGTCGCCCGGGAACTGGGCCTGCCGGGCAAGCCCGCGCCGGACACGTTCCTGCACGGCGCGAAACTGCTCGGCCTCGATCCGGCCGCCTGCGCGGTCTTCGAGGACGCCCAGGCCGGTGTCGCCGCGGGCCGGGCCGGCCGGTTCGGTCTGGTGATCGGCGTCGACCGGGTGGGCCAGGCCGAAGCGCTGCGGGAGAACGGCGCCGACGTCGTGGTCGATGACCTGGCCGACCTGCTCGACCAGTAATTAAACGAAGATCGATAACCAAGATCGATAAAGAAGAGGCACGACCGTGATCCGTGAACGGGCCTACCCCGTCGACCCCTGGCACATCCGGGAGACCCGGCTGGACCTGGACCTGCTGGCCCAGTCCGAGTCGGTTTTCGCTCTCTCGAACGGCCATATCGGGATACGCGGGAATCTGGATGAGGGTGAGCCGCACGGCCTGCCCGGGACGTATCTGAATTCGTTCTTCGAGCTGCGGCCGATGCCGCACGCCGAGGCGGGGTACGGCTTCCCCGAGTCCGGCCAGACCATGGTCAACGTCACCAACGCCAAGCTGATGCGGCTGCTGGTCGACGACGAGCCGTTCGACGTGCGCTACGGCGAGCTGCGGTCCCACGAGCGTGTCCTGGACATGCGCGCCGGCACCCTGGAGCGGGTGGTGGAGTGGGTCTCCCCGTCCGGCCAGGGCGTGCGGGTGCGCACCGTGCGGCTGGTCTCGTTCACCCAGCGCGCGGTCGTCGCCTTCCTCTACGAGGTCGAGCCGTTGGACGGCGCCGCCCGGCTGATCCTGCAGTCCGAGCTGGTGGCCAACGAGCAGCTGCCGCCGCAGAGCAAGGACCCGCGGGTGGCCGCGGTGCTGGAGCAGCCGTTGCAGGCCGAGGAGATGCTGGAGCAGCGCTCCGGTGGCCTGCTGGTGCACCACACCAAGGTCAGCGACCTGCGCATGGCGGCCGCCATGGAGCACCTGGTGGAGACGCCGGGCCGGCACGCGATCACCACCGAGGGACACGACGACTGGCTGCGCACCACGGTCGCCTGCCGTCTGGAGCCGGGGCAGAAGCTGCGGGTGGTCAAGCTCGCCGCGTACGGCTGGTCCTCGATGCGCTCGCTGCCCGCCCTGCGCGATCAGGTCGGCGCCGCCCTGGCCAGCGCCCGCCTGGACGGCTGGGAGGGGCTGGTCCAGCAGCAGCGCGAGTTCCTCGACGGCTTCTGGGACCATTCGGACGTACGGGTCGAGGGCGACCCGGAGGTGCAGCAGGCGGTCCGGTTCGGCCTGTTCCACACGCTGCAGGCCGGCGCCCGGGCGGAGCAGCGCCCGATCGGGTCGAAGGGCCTGACCGGCCCCGGCTACGACGGCCACACGTTCTGGGACGCCGAGACGTTCGTGCTGCCCGCGCTGACCTACACCCAGCCGTCCGCCGCGGCAGACGTGCTGCGCTGGCGGCATTCGACGCTGGACCTGGCCCGGGAGCGGGCGCAGACGCTGGGGCTGCAGGGCGCGGCCTTCCCATGGCGGACCATCCGCGGGCAGGAGTGCTCGGGGTACTGGCCGGCCGGCACCGCGGGCTTCCACATCGGCGCGGACATCGCCGACGCGGTCCGGCGGTACGTGCAGGCCACCGGCGACTACGACTTCGAGCGGGAGGTCGGCCTGGAGCTGCTGGTCGAGACGGCCCGGCTGTGGCGGTCGTTGGGGCACCACGACCGGCACGGGCGGTTCCACATCGACGGCGTCACCGGTCCGGACGAGTACACCGCGGTGGTGAACGACAACATCTACACCAACCTGATGGCCCAGCAGAACCTGATGGCCGCGGTGGACGCCTGCAAGCGGCACCCGGACCTGGCGCGCCGGTTCGGGGTGGACGACGAGGAGGCTGCCTCGTGGCGGGATGCCGCGGCGGCGGTGCACATCCCGTACGACCGCGAACTGGGTGTGCATCAGCAGTGCGAGGGCTTCACCCGGCTGCAGGAGTGGGACTTCGAGAACACTCCGCCGGAGGGCTACCCGCTGCTGCTCAACTACCCGTATTTCGACCTGTACCGCAAGCAGGTGGTGAAGCAGGCCGACCTGGTGATGGCGATGTACATCCGGGGTGACGCCTTCACGCCGGAGGAGAAGGCGCGCAACTTCGCGTACTACGACGCCCGCACCGTGCGGGACTCCTCGCTGTCCGCCTGCATCCAGGCGGTGATGGCGGCCGAGACCGGGCATCTGGAGCTGGCGCACGACTATCTGGGCGAGGCCGCCCTGATGGACCTGCACGACCTGCACCAGAACGCGCGGGACGGCGTGCACGTGGCGTCGCTGGCCGGTTCCTGGATCGCGCTGGTCGCCGGGCTCGGCGGGATGCGCGATTTCAACGGGCAGCTGTCGTTCGCGCCGCGACTGCCCAGCCGGATCAACAACCTGGAGTTCTCGCTGCTCTGGCGGGGTCTGCGGCTGCGGGTCAACGTGACCGCGAGCGAGGTCACCTACTCGCTGCGCAACGGCGGCGGCTCGGCCCGGCTCACTCTGCTGCACCACGGCAAGGAGATCGAGGTGACCCAGGTCCGCCCGGTGACCATGGCGATCCCGGCGCCCGGCCCGGCCGGCCCGGCGCCGACCCAGCCGGCCGGCCGCGCGCCGGTGCGGCGCGCCACGCCGAACTGACGTAGAGCGGAAAAAGGGCCTCCCGCACGGCGGGAGGCCCTTTTTGCGACCGGTCAGAGCAGCGATACGTGGACGTGGTCCGTGTGGTCGCTCGGGCCGTGGTACGCGTGCCAGTTGTTGGTCGCCGGGAACCAGATCTGCTTGTACCAGATCACGTAGTAGATCCCGAGCCGGTCGGCGTTGCGTACCAGGAACGCGGTGAGGTCGTTGCCGTACCGCATCATGTCGCTGTTGTGCGCGACCGAGAAGCCGCTCTTCTGCAGGGACCAGTCGCAGGCCCGACCCTTCGGATGCTCGAACGGGCCGCCGTCGCGGTGGCACCCGACGAAGCGGTTGAAGCCGGCTTTCTTCACCTCCTGGTAGAGGTGCAGGGTGCGCTTGGTGATGCAACCGCTGGTGGTCGGGTCGTCCACGGTGCAGGACTCGGGCGAGAATCCGCCGCTGGAGTTGCGCGGCGCGGGGGCCGCGACCTTGGACGTCGCGTCGACGAAACCGGCGGTGATGGTCTTGTTGATGCCGGTGCCACCACCGAGCAGGTCGAGCTGGCTCTCCGCAGTGTCGTGCTGCTTCTGCTGGATGGAGAGCTGCTGCTGCTCGTTCTTCAGCTCGGCGTCGAGCGCCGACTTGCTGTTGGTGATCGTGGCGAGCGTGGTGTTCAGATCCTTCAGCTTGTCGTCGTTGAGCTTGTTGATCTCCTCAAGACCGATGGCCTTGTGCAGGAAGTCGCTCGACGAGTCGGCCCGCAGCAGGAAGCCGACCGTGGTGAGCTGGCCGATCTGGTACTGCTGCCGGGCGATCGCGTTGACCTCCGGGATCAGCGCGTCGCGGCGCTTCTCCGCGGCGGAGATCTGGGTGGCGAGGTCCTTCTGCTTCTTCTGCGAGGCCTCGACCGCGAGCTTGGCGTTCACGTACCGCCGGTTGGTCGCCTCGATCTGATCGGAGAGGTCGTCGCCGTCGTCACCCTCCGAGGGTGTCGTCGACGAACTGCCGCTCGGCGCGGCGTGTGCCGGCGTGACGGGCGCCACGAATATCGTGGTGGCCACGAGCGGCGCCAGGGCAAGCATCAGCCACCGGCGGGGACGTGCGGTCATCAACTATCCTTCCTAGTCACCGCCGACCGAGTTAGCTGACGGGTTCGGGACGGAAGCTATCCCTACCGCTTATCGCGGATTCACCCCAACTACCTGGTTCCCCGGCTCACCTTTCGGTGATTGGGCGGCGGCCTGCCGGCAACTCGGGGGCGGTGCCGTCCTGGCAGGACCGGCGGCCAGTTTACCTGAGATATCTCCGGACATCAGGGTCCGGGAAATGGCAAAGCTGTTACCGCCCAACGACTTTCCGTAATCGCCACCACCATTGGTGACCGCCTCGTAGCAATCGGTGCGAGAACTGTCGATTCCTCGATCGAGTGGGTATGGTCTGATGCGGTTCCCACCCGGGGACCGCCGCCTAATCGCAGATCCTGAGAATTCTGAGCGAGCCGGGGATCCACATTCTTCCGGGGTGAATCCGCGCCAGCGGTAGGGGTTTCCTTCGTCCCGAACCCGTCAGCTAACCCGGCCGGCGGCCGACGGAAGGAAATGGACCCTGTGCAGGATGTGACGGCACGGCGACGATGGGCAGCCGTTCTCGCGCTGCTGGTCGCCGCATGCGGGATCGCCGGCGTGACCACGCCGGCCGCCGCCGCTCCCCGGCCCCTGGCCGCCCCGGGGGAGTCCGGTGACGACGGTGAGGGCGGCTCCAAGTCCCTGCTCGACAAACTCGACGAGGCCTCCAAGGGTTACGTCACGGCCAGTGCCAAGCTCAAGCAGTCCCGGGCCGAGCAGACGAAACTGGCCGCCGAGCTCAAGCAGCTCGACGCCGACATGGGCCCGCGGCAGGCCGCGCTGAACAGGTACGCCGCGCAGGCGTACACGATGGGCCGGTTGGGCCCGCTGAGCGCGCTGCTCACCGCGAACACCTCGGCCGGGTTCCTGGACCGGGCCCAGATGCTCGGCACCGTGGCCGCCAAGCAGACCCTGGCGCTCGACGAGCTGAAGGCCACCCGGGCCGGTCGGCAGCAGGCCAAGGCCGCGATCGACCAGGCGGTCACCGACCAGGCGAAACTGACCAAGGTGATGGCCGCCCGCAAGACCCAGGCCGAGCAGGCGCTGAAGAACGCCAACCAGGGCGGCGACTCCGGTGGTGACAACTCCGGCGGCGGCAGCAGCTCGAACGCGGACAAGCCCGGCGGCAGCCTGGCCGGCGGCTGCACGGTCGACGACCCGACCACCACCGGCTGCATCACGCCGCGCCTGCTGTTCGCGATGAAGCAGGCGCAGAAGGCCGGCTTCACCCACTACGTCGCGTGCTTCCGGCATCAGAACAGTGGGGAGCATCCGAAGGGGCGGGCCTGCGACTTCGCCGCCGACAAGGGCGGCTTCGGCGGGGTGGCGACCGGGAGCAGCAAGACCTACGGCACCGACCTGGCGAACTACTTCATCCACAACTCGGACACCCTCGGCGTCCTCTACGTGATCTGGTTCAAACGGATCTGGTTGCCGAGCAGCGGATGGAAGGCGTACAGCGGGGTCGGGGGGACGCCCTCGACGGACCACACCAACCACGTACACCTGTCGGTCATCTAGAAACCGCAAGAAGCCCGGGCCGATGGCCCGGGCTTCTTGCTGGGGACGAGCGAACCTACTTCTTCATGTAGGTCTCGTACTCCTTGAGTACGTCCTCGGTCGGGCCGTCCGCCCGGATCAGCCCCGACTCCAGCCAGATGACCCGCTCGCAGGTGTCCCGGATCGACTGCTCGCTGTGGCTGACCAGGAACACCGTGCCGGCCTGGGCGCGCAGCTCGCGGACCCGGGCCTCGCTGCGGCGGCGGAACTTGGCGTCACCGGTGGCCAGCGCCTCGTCGATGAGCAGCACGTCGTGCTGCTTGGCGGCGGCGATCGAGAAGCGCAGCCGGGCGCCCATGCCGGACGAGTACGTCCGCATCGGCAGCGAGGCGAAGTCGCCGCGCTCGTTGATCCCGGAGAAGTCGATGATCTCCTTCTTGCGCTCCTTGACCTCGGCCGGGGTCATGCCCATGGCCAGGCAGCCCAGCTCGACGTTGCGCTCGCCGGACAGGTCGTTCATCAGGGCCGCGTTGACGCCCAGCAGCGACGGTTGGCCGGCCGCGTAGATCGCGCCCCGGTGCACCGGCAGCAGACCGGCGACGGCACGCAGCAGGGTCGACTTGCCCGAGCCGTTGCTGCCGATCAGGCCGACCGCTTCACCCTTGTAGGCGACGAAGCTGACGCCCTTGACCGCGTGCACCTCGCGCACGTTCGCCGAGTTGGTCTTGGTGACCAGGCGCTTGAGCGCGGAGACCGGGCTGACCTGGTTGGCGCCGATCGCCCCGACGATCTTGTAGACGATGTGGGCGTCATCGGCGATGACGGTGGGGATCCGCTCGTCAGCCACGGCCGTAACCCTTCTCTCCACGCCAGAAGTACAGGAAGCCGGCGGTGCCCACGACCACGGCCCAGATCACGCCCTCGATCCACAGCATCTTGGGGGTGCCGACGAGCTCCTGGCCCTCCATCAGCGAGTGCCGGTACAGCTCGACGAAGACCAGCATCGGGTTCGCCTCGATCAGGTGCAGCTTCCACCCCTGCAGGGCATGGGCATGGGTGAAGCGGGTGACCGGGTAGAGCACGGCCGAGCCGTACATCCAGAACCGCATGATGAACGGGACCAGCTGCTTGATGTCGCGGAACGTGGAGCCGAGCCGGGCGCCGCCCATGGCCAGGCCGAAGTTGAACAGCGACTGCAGCAGCATGACCGGGAAGATCAGCAGCCACTGGACGGTGATCGGCTCGTGGCAGAGCAGCACGATGATCAACAGCACGCCGGTGGCGGTGATGAAGTTCCGGATCTCCACGAGCGCGGCGGACAGCGGCAGGCTGGCCCGCGGGAAGTGCAGCGCCCGGATCAGGCCCAGGTTGCCGGTGATCGAGTTGACGCCCTGCGACACCGTCGACTGGGTGAAACCGAAGACGAACACCCCGATGCACAGGTACGGGATGAAGTTCGGATTGTTCGCGCCGGTGCCGATGATGACACCGAAGATGACGTAGTACACCAGGGCGTTGATGGCGGGGGTGAGCACCTGCCACAACGTGCCGAGGTTCGTGGTGCCCAGCGTGGACACCGTCTTCGCCTTGGCGTGCGCGGTGATGAAGTACCGATAACCCCACACCTGGCGGGCGTACTCCAGCGGTCCGAGCAGGCGCCCGGACGAGCTCAGGCCGTGCCGCCGGGCGAGTTCCTTGAGGGGAATCCCGGTAGCGGCATCGGCAACCGCTGTCTCTGGCATGGAGTGGTGCTCCGATCTCGTCGGCCGGTACGAGGCGGCGGACTCCGGTGACTTGCCTTCAGACACAGGTAGCAGCATGACAGGCGCCCGCCGACGTCGATAGAACGGGTTCGTATCGACGTGGGAGGAACGGTAACTCACCGAACGGCGGAACGCAACCGTTACGTCGTAGCGCTATAGTTACCGCGTGGCGACAGTGAAGCGCGCACCGGCCGGAGCGGCGGTGCTCCGGAATGACATCACCGTGGCGATCCGAAACGCGGTCATGAGTGAGCTGGCCGAGGTCGGTTACGGCCGGCTCTCCATTGAGGCGGTGGCCCGGCGGGCCGGCGTGGGTAAGACGGCGATCTACCGGCGCTGGTCCAACAAGCTGGAGATGGTACTTGAGATCATCACCGATGTCGCCGGTCGGAAGGTGCCGGTGCCCGACACCGGCAGCTTCGCCAGCGATCTCGACCTGCTGATGATGATCGTCAGCCGGGCGTTGCAGCATCGGGTCGCTTCGCAGATCATCCCCGACCTGATGGCCGAGGCGGCGCGGAACCCGCAGATCGCCGAAACCCTGCAACGGGTGCTCCGGCTGCACCAGCAGTCGGTCGGGGACAAGCTGGTCGGCCAGGCCGTCGCGCGCGGCGAACTGCCCGAGGGCACCGACGCCGACGTCGCCGTCGACCTCATCCTCGGCCCGCTGTACTGGCGGCTCGCCGTCTCCCGGCAGCCGATCGACGACGCCTACCTGGAGAAGCTGGCGGCCGCGGTCCTCGGTTCCCTGCGCGGTGGTTCGGCAACCTAAAGCCGGCGGTGTTCCCGCCGACTGTGGGGGCCATGCACCCCGCCCCCCGAGTCGACACCACCGTGCTGGACGCCGCGGCGCTGCTCGCGATCGCCATGGGCCGCGCCTCCGAGACCGGTCTCGGCGTCCGGTCCCACCCGCCCCGGGTGGTCACCGGCGCCGCGGTCGCCGGCGCCTGGCGCAGCCCGGACGGCACGGTCAAACTGCAGCTGCGGACCGACGGGACGTACCACGGTGAGGTCGCCGGCCGCCGCAACCGTCCGAGCGGCACCTACCGCGTCGAGGGCGCCGCGCTCGTCCTGCACGACGACACGTCCGGTCTGAACACCGCGGTCCACGTCCGGCACGAGGGCGAACTGGAGATGGCCGGCCACCGCCTTCTCCCGGAGTGATCCGGTCCGCCATGCTGTCGCGGTGATCGATGGGTTGAACAGTGTCGCGCTGACCGCCTTCGGCGTCGGCACCACCTGGGCCGAGGTGCTCGGTTTCCTCACCGGCCTGCTGAACGTCTGGCTGCTGGTCCGGCAGCACGTCCTGAACTGGCCGCTCGGCATCCTCAACGTGCTGCTGCTGATGCTGGTCTTCGGCACGGCCGGGTTGTACGCCGACATGGGCCTGCAGGTGGTGTACGTGATCCTCGGCCTGTACGGCTGGTGGGCGTGGCTTCGCGGCGGTGCGGACCACACCGCACTGGTGGTGCGGCCCACCACCCGGGCGGAGTGGCTGGCGCTGGCCGTCGCCGGGGTGCTGCTGACCGGTGGGTTGTGGCTCTTCCTGGACCGGCTGACCGGGTCCACGGTGCCGCTGGCGGATGCGGTGACCACCGCGTTGTCACTGCTGGCGACGTATGGGCAGACCCGCAAGCTGGTGGAGAGCTGGTGGCTGTGGATCGCGGCGGATCTGATCTACATCCCGCTCTACTGCTACAAGGAGCTCTGGCTGACCGCGATCCTCTATGTGGCGTTCCTCGCCCTCTGTGTGGCCGGGCTGCGGTCCTGGCGGCGGGCGGTGACCGCGTGAGGTTCCGGCACGGACTGATCGTCGGCAAGTTCTATCCGCCGCACGCCGGGCACCACGCCCTGATCGAGGCGGCCGCCGCGGCCTGCGACCGGGTGACCGTGGTGGTCGCGCCGTCGTCGCGGGAGAGCATCCCGCTGGCGGTGCGCCTGGAGTGGCTGCGCGCGGCGCACGGGCCGGACGTCCGGTTCGCCGGGGTCTACGACGATCACCCGATCGACTATGCCGACCCGGCCGTCTGGGACCTGCACATGGTGGTCTTCCGGGACGCGGTCGGCGCCGAGCCGGTGGACGCGGTGTTCTCCTCCGAGGCGTACGGAGCGGAGCTGGCCCGCCGGTTCGGTGCCGTCGCCGTGCCGGTCGACCCGGACCGCCGCCGGGTGCCGATCTCCGGCAGCGCGATCCGCGCCGACCCGATCGCGCACTGGGCGCACCTCGGGCCGGGTCCGCGGGCCTGGCTGGCCCGCCGGGTGATCGTGGTCGGCGCCGAGTCGACCGGGACCACCACGACGGCCCGGGCCCTGGCCCGGCACTACCGGACCCGGGGCGGGGTCTGGGCGTCGACCGGCTGGGTGCCGGAGTTCGGCCGGGAACTGACCGGGCGCAAGCTCGCCGCCCTGCGCCGGGTCCGGCCCGAGGCGACCGTCTTCGACGTCACCTGGGACCGCGACGACTTCATCACCGTGGCCGTGGAGCAGGCCGCCGCCGAGGACGCGGTGGCCGCCGCGGGCTCGCCGGTGGTGTTCGGCGACACCGACGCGTTCGCCACCACGATCTGGGAGGAGCGCTATCTCGGCAGCACCTCGGCGAAGGTCGGCGAGCTGGTCCGCGATCCCGACCTCTATCTGCTCACCGATGACGCCGGGGTGCCGTTCGAGGATGACGGGCTGCGCGACGGGGAGCATCTGCGGCGGTGGATGACCGGGCGGTTCCGCGCCGAGCTGGCCGCGCGGGACGTGCCGTGGATCGAGCTGACCGGCGGCTACCGGGAGCGGCTGACGACCGCGATCCGGGCGGTGGACCGGCTGCTGGCCGCCGGCTGGCGGTTCGCACCGCCGCTAAGCCCGGCCGGGCAGGCCGCCGAAGGGTAGGGGGAGGGGAGGTCGGGATGCGGCACGTCAAGGCCATGCTCGCCCTGGCGGCGCTCGCTCTCACGGCCGGTGGGTGCGGCCGCGAGACGGTGCGGACCGCGGCGTCGCCGAGCCCGGGCGCGACCTGGCATCTGCTGACCACGGGCAGCCCGACACCGAGTCCCACGCCGTCGCGGCTGACCGCGCGGCCGTCGGCGCCCGGGCTGGGCGCGTCGGTGTCACCGTTCCCCAGCTGCACGAAGACGTTCACCGCGACCGAGGCGGTGCTGATCCCGGTGGACGTGACGCCGATCGCCGGAGGCTTCAAGGTGGAGTGGCCCCGGCAGTACGGCTCCAACTACCGGGTCACCGCCGTACCGCAGAAACTGGTCCTCGGTGCGCAGCCGGAGCCCTCCTGGAAGAACGTGCCGCCCGGCACCGGTTGCACGGTCAGCACGACGATCACCGGGCTGGTCCCGGGCGCGGCCTACATCGTCTGGCTGGACGCGCCCAACACCGGCTACGAGCGGGACGGCACCCGGCACCTGTACAGCGGGCGCTCGGGTGTCGTCTACCCCCGGTGATCTAGTGGCCCTCGCCCTCCGGCCTGCCCTGCAACGGCATCAGGAAGGTGAGCCCGAAAGCCGCCAACAACAAGATCAAGGTCACGGCGGAGGTACGTACGGTGGTGTCCTCGAAGCCGGCGCGCACCTGCTCGCCGACGTACTGCGACAGATCCGGCCCGGCCGCGTCCGAGTGGCAGGAGGGCGGCACCACGTCCGGATTGGTCTCGGCCACCCGGTCGGTGAGGCAGGTCCGCAGCCCGGCGATCACCGCCGGCTGAGCGTCGGCCGGCACGCCGGCGGTGCTCAGCGTGGCCCGCAGCCGGTCCGCCGAGGTGTCCACGTGGTGCCCGACCGCGCCGGGCAACAGGGCGAAGAAGATCGTGCCGAGCACCGCGATGCCGAACGCCCCACCGAGCTGCTGCACCGAGGTGATCGCCCCGGAGGCCGAGCCGCTCTCCTCGTCGTCGACGCCGGCCAGCACGATGCCGAAGAACGGCGCCATCGCCAGGCCCATGCCGATGCCGAGCAGCAGCAGGGCCGGGATCAGGTGCCACGGCGTGATGCCGGAGCCGGCCCAGTGGATGGTGGCGGCGAAGACCCCCGTGCCGATCACCATCACGATGGTGCCGAGCTGCAGCAGTTTGCGGCCGAGCTTCTCGGCCAGCCCGGCGCCGGCCACGATGAAACCGGCCACCATGCCCAGTGCCTGCGGCAGCGTGGTCAGGCCGGCCTTGAGCGGGGTGTAGCCCAGCCCGATCTGCAGGTAGAAGGTGAAGACCAGGCTGGTGCCGATCAGCGAGGCGAAGAACATCAGGCCCAGGGCCAGACCGCCGGTGAAGGCGCGCTTGCGGAACAGGCTCGGGGTGACCAGCGGGTCGAGGCCGCGCTTGTCGCGCCGCGCCTCGTAGACCGCGAACAGGCCGAAGGCCAGCACGCCGACCGCCAGCATCGCGAAGGTCCACGCCGGCCAGCCCAGCTCGCGGCCCTGCACCAGGGGGTAGAGCAGCAGGAACGCGCCACCGGCGGCGAACAGCACGCCGAGCCAGTCGAGCCGCGGCGCCCGGTCGAGCCGCGACTCGGGCAGGAACCGCAGCGCGCCGAAAACGGCGAAGATGCCGAGCGGCAGGTTGATGAAGAAGATCATCCGCCAGCCGGAGTCGAAGTAGTCGGCGTCGACCAGCCAGCCGGCCAGGATCGGACCGCCGACCGAGGACAGGCCCATCACCGGGCCGAACGCGCCGAACGCCTTGGCGCGCTCGGCCGGGGCGAACATCTCGCGCAGCATGCCCAGGCCCTGCGGCAACATCAGCGCGCCGAACAGGCCCTGCACCGCGCGGGCGCCGAGCAGGAAGCCGGGCATCGGGGCGAGCGCGCAGGCGAGCGAGGCGAGGGTGAAGCCGGCCGCGCCGATCAGGAACATCCGGCGGCGGCCGTAGATGTCGCCGAGCCGGCCGCCGGTGAGCAGGCCGATGGCCATGGACAGGGTGTACGCGGCGCCGAGCCACTGGATCAGGCTGTACGACCCGCCGAGCTCGGATCGGATGACCGGGCCGGCGATCGTGGTGACCAGCGAGTCCAGCAGGTCCATCACCTCGACCGCGAGGATCACGAAGAGGACGATCCAACGATATCGATACGGCGTGTCGGTCGCCTGGATTTCTGTTTGAACACTGTTCGTTGTCACGGACACCGTTCTAGTTGTGAACGGTGCTCGGTGTCAAGTAAATTAGGTGCCGATGAAGACCTCGCCCTGGAGTCCGCTTCCCGACAAGCGCCCGGCTCGCGTGCAACTCGACCGCGAGCAGATCATCGACGCCGCCCTGCGGATCGTGGATGCCGAGGGCGTCGAGGCGGTGAGCACCCGCCGGGTCGCCGCCGAGTTCGGCACCGGCCCGTCCAGCCTCTACGCGCACGTGTCCAACAAGGACGAGCTGTTGCGGCTGATGTTCGACCGGGTGTGCGGCGAGATCGACCTGCCCACGCCGGATCCGGCCCGCTGGGCGGAGCAGATCCGGCAGATGATGTGCCAGGTACACGAGGTCCTGCTGGGGCACAACGACCTGGCGCGGGTCGCGCTGGCCTCGATCCCCAACGGGCCCAACGCGCTGCGCTGCTCGGAGTGGATGATCGGGCTGCTGATCGAGGGCGGGGTGTCGCCGCGGACCGCGGCCTGGGCACTCGACCGGATCTTCCTCTACGTCACCACGGACGCTTACGAGATCTCCATCTGGGTCACCCAGCTGCGTCACCTGGAGCTGCCGCAGGACGAGGTGGAGAAGCAGGTCAAGGGCGAGATGGCGAAGCACTTCGAGGACCTGCCGGCCGACCGCTTCCCGTATCTGCGGACGCACGCGGCGGCGATGACCTCGGGCACCTCGCAGGAGCGCTTCGAGTTCGGCCTCGACCTGCTGATCGACGGACTGACGCGATCGGTCGGGAAGGGGTGACGAGCCCTCCGGTCAGATCGTCGGCAGGCCGGCCTCCTGCCAGGCCCGGAAACCGCCGGCCAGGTCGGTGGCGCGATGCAGGCCGAGATCCTGCAAGGCGGCCGCGGCCAGGCTGCTGGTGTAACCCTCCTGGCAGGTGATGATCACCGGAAGGTCGTAGCTGTCGGCGAACGGCAGGCGGGCGTCGCTGCGCGGGTCGAGCCGCCACTCCAGCACGTTGCGCTCGATGATCAGGGCACCGGGGATCTCACCGTGCTCGGCGCGCTGCGCGGCCGGCCGGATGTCGATCAGCACCGCGCCGTCCCGGACCGCGGCGGCGGTCTCCAGCGGGTCCAGCCGGGTCAGCCGGGTGCGGGCCTCGTCGAGGATCTCGGCGATGCCGCGGGAGCCGGGCGGGGCCGCGGTCACCACTGGGCACCGGCCCGTTCGACGGTGCGGGTCTCCAGGCCGGCCGGGCTCAGCCGGTACTTCGTCATGCTGGTCAGGGCGGGGCCGTACACGTGGATGCTGATCGCCGGGTCGGGCCCGCGGTTCACGATCCGGTGCACGTGGTGGCTGCCGAACCGGCGGCCGGCGCCCTCGCCGAGGTCGCGGGTGGTGACCCGGGGCGCGTCCGCCGGGCCGCTGACCGTGTCCTCGGTGAGCACGCCGCTGAACACCTGGAACGCTCCGGCCGAGCCGCCGTGGTCGTGCAGTTCGGTCTGCTGTCCGGGCAGCCAGGTGAGCAGCCACACCTCGTGGTCGTCGGCCACCTCCAGCCGGTGGTACCACCGCTCGACCGGGTCGAAGCGGGGCGGCACCACCCACCCCTCGGGCGCGTTGGCGAATTGCCGGGCGATGGCGAGGTGGTCGAGGCGGACGGCGGTGGCGGGCATGCGGAATCTCCTCGCGGTTCCTTTATTACCTATCGGCAAGGTATGTTTTACCACAGAACTCGGGGCGATGGGGCCGGTTCCCGGATCCGGCGTGACCCCGAAAGAGGCTCCACCGAATTTGCCTCTTTCTTGACCATGTGCGTGAAACTGCGATCCGCAATGGCGTGGACACGCTCGGTTGAACAAAGTGGTCGTGCTGTCACCGGATCGGCCGACCGCTTCAGCCGTTACGGCAGAGTTCCTGGTCAGGACGTCCCTGGGCAATTGAGAAAGCTATATGGTGAGCTGCGCCGCCGGGAGCCGGCGCGACCCCCCGATGAACGAGGACGGACACGTGTTGAAGTCACGCCGCGGTCTGCTCGCCGCCGGCCTCAGCGTCGCGGTGATCGGCGCGATCGGAGTCGCCTCCACACTCAACGCGGGGGCCGAGCAGATCCCGGACGCGGCGCCCACGGCGAGTGTCGCCGCCGCGCCCGCCGACCTCATCCCGCCGGCCAACCTGCCGTGGGGGCAGCGCCCGACCCGGGTCAAGCGCGGCCGCGACGGGGCGAACAGCCGATCGCTGCAGGCCGCCGGGCTCAGCGTCGCCGGCCCGTCCGAGGGTGACAACGGCACCCCCGATCCGGAGTACGCGCCCAAGGGCCGCAGCTCCAGGTCCAGCTTCCTGCGCACCGCCAAGACGTCGGTGGTGCCGCCTCCCGAACCGTCCGCCGATCCGTCCGCACCGGCGTCCGCCTCGGCGTCCGCGTCCGCCTCCGCACCGGCCTCGGCCGACCCGTCGACGACCCCCGGGAGCACCGGCCCGACGGTGAACTTCCTCTACAACGTCGGCGCACAGGCCGCGGTCTCGGACGGCGCCTACATCAACCTGACGATCAACAAGCCGAAACTGGCCAAGCAGGATTACCACACCCTGGCCGAGCTGGCCGTGCAGTCCGCGGACGGCAACCAGATCGTCGAGATCGGGTGGAACGTCGACCGGGTGGTCAACGGCGACGACGACCCGCACCTGTTCGTCTACCACTGGGTCAACCGGCAGACGTCCTGCTACAACGGCTGCGGCTTCGTGCAGTACAGCAAGGCCGTGGTGCCCGGCGACACGCTCGCCGTCGACCAGCAGAAGAAATTCGGCATCCAGTTCTACAACGGCGGCTGGTGGGTGGCGTACGACACCGAGTGGGTCGGCTATTTCCCGGCCAAGCTCTGGGGCGACGTCTCGTTCACCAAGAGCGGTCTGGTCCAGGTCTTCGGCGAGGTGGCCGCCGCGTCCGACAAGCCGTGCACCGAGATGGGCAACGGCAAGAAGTCCGACGACACCACGTCGGCCCGGATCGGCAGCATCGCCTACGTCAACGGGCCGACCGCCGACCTGGTGGTCCGCAGCACCAGCGACTTTTACACGGTCAACCAGTTGAGCAACCGCACCTTCCGCTACGGCGGCCCCGGCAGCTGTTGATCTTCATCTATCCGCTTTCGGCGCCCGGTCCCCGTCGAGGGATCGGGCGCCGATGTTTTTCGGGCTCACGGTGAACCTGTCCGCGTGCCACGATGTACATCCGGGTGGCCGGGCGGAACCCGAGGGGAGCTGGCGCCGATGAAGCGACGGGTGAGCAGCCCCGACGAGCAACTGATGACCGCGCTCTACACGGAGCACTACGCAATTCTGATCAACTTCGTCTCGCGATACGTCTCGGACCGGCACAAAGCCGAGGACCTGGTCCAGGAGACGTTGCTGCGGGCGTGGAAGCACATCGACCACCTCGACCCCGAACCGGGACGAACCAGGTCATACCTGCTGACCATCGCCCGTAACGTGGTGACCAACGCATGGCGGGCGGAACAACGCCGGCCCCGGTTGGTCTCCGACGAGACCGCGGTCAACTCCGTGCCGTCGGCGGACAATGTGGATCAAATGGTGGAGGGCTGGCTGGTCGCGGAAGCGATGGAACGGCTCTCCCCGGAACACCGGGCGGTGATACAGGCCATGTATTACGAGGGACAGAGCGTGGCCGACGCGGCACGCCGGCTGTCGGTGCCGGAAGGCACGGTGAAATCGCGCGCCTACTACGCGGTGCGCGCACTCCGCGCCGTCTTCGAGGAGATGGGCATGCTGCGGAGCGGGGGTGCGGCATGAAACCCGTGGACCGGCCGTCTCCGCCGCGATTCCGGCGCCGGGACGGGGGTGCGGCATGAGTGACCTTGACGAGCACGACAGCCTGCATCGTCTGCTCGGTGGCTATCTGCTGGGCGGTCTCGACGAGGCCGACACCGACCGGCTCGACGCGCACCTGCACGACTGCGCCGAATGCCGGGCCGAACTGGACCGGCTCGCACCGGTCCCGGAAATGCTGCAACACCTGCCGGACGTCCGGCAGCTGGGCGGTGATCTCCCGCCGCTCACGGTCGCTCCGGCCGCGCGGCCGAGTCCGCAGAACATCGAGAATCTGCTCAGCCGGATGCGGGCCGAGAGAACCCACAAGACCCGGATGGTGCGTACGCGGTGGCTGGTCGCCGCCTCGGTCGCCGTCCTGGCCGCCGGCGCCATCGGCTACGGCGTGCTGGTCCACGACAACGACGCCACCACCCAGCAGTCCCCGCCGCTCGCGGCCGCCACGATAACGGCGAACTTCGAACCGACCGCCGGCGGCGCCCTGCACGGCCAGGCCACCCTGGTCAAGAAGGCCTGGGGCGTTTCGGTATCGCTGAACATGACCGGAATGCAGGGCAAAGCCCCGTTCTTCTGCATGGTCAAACGAGCCGACGGCACCATGGAACAGGCCGCCGCCTGGGGTGAAACCCCCGAACACACCGCCAAGGTCGATGGCGCCAGCTCGGTGACCGCCACCGACGTCCGGGCGATCGTCATCACCGACAGCGACGGAAAAGTGCTGGGCACGGCGCCGGTCACCTAGTCAGAATCGGGGGCATGCCATCGACCGGTATGCCCCCGTCCGCCACCGATGATCCGTTCTCCCACCCCGCCGAGCCCGCGTCGGCGCCATCTTCCGGGCCCGCTCCGGTGCCCGGGCCCGGACTTGCGCCTTCGGCCGGCGGGTCGGCGCCCGCGGTGGCGGTGGGATCGTCGGTGGCGCGGGAGCTGCCGAAGCTTCGCGCCGGCGATCGGGTGGCGGTGTTGTCGCCGTCATTCGCCTCGCCAGGCCTCTTCCCGGAACGCCACGAGCAGGCGATCCGCCGCATCCGCGACGACCTCGGTCTGGAGCCGGTCGAGTTCCCCACCACCCGTCGCCTCGGCGCCTCAGCCGCCGACCGCGCCGCGGACCTGACCGCCGCCTTCGCGGACCCGTCGATCCGGGCCGTGTTCGCCACGATCGGGGGCGACGACCAGATCACCGTGCTGCCACACCTGGATCCGGCGGTGTTCCAGGCCGACCCGAAACCGTTCTTCGGCTTCTCCGACAACACCAACCTGCTGAACTGGCTGTGGTCGCACGGCATCCCGGCCTACCACGGCGGTTCCACGATGATGCACCTGGCCCAGGGCGACGGCATCCCGCCGATCCACCTGGCATCCCTGCGAGCCGCCCTGTTCACCGGCGGCGACCTGCCGATCACACCGATCGACACCTTCAGCGAGGAGGAGATCGACTGGTCGGATCCCCGGTCGCTGACGGACCCCCTGCCCACCGCCCCCGGCCCCGGCTGGATCTGGCACCAGCCGACCCGGGTGCTCACCGCCCCGACCTGGGGCGGCAACCTGGAGATCCTCCACTGGAACCTGGCCGCCGACCGCTGGATCCGCCCGGTCGCCGACTACGCCGGTCACATCCTGCTGCTGGAGACCTCGGAGGAGATGCCCCCCGCCGAGGAGGTCTTCCGAATCCTCCGCAACTTCGGCGAACGAGGCCTTCTGCACCAGTTCCCCGCCGCCCTGTTCGCCACCGCGAAGGCGACAGTCTTCACCAGCCCCCGCCCCCACCCGGAGCGCCAGAAGTACCGAGACGACCAGCGCGAGGCCGTCCTGCGAGCCTTCGCGACCTATCACCCCACAGCGATGCTCACCTTCGGCGTGGACTTCGGACACACCAGCCCCCAGTGGGTCCTCCCCTACGGCGGCCGCCTCACCGTCAACGGCCCCGCCCGGACCATCACCGCCCACTACTGACCCGGGCCGTCCCGCCGGGTCCGTAGGGACTGCGCCGGGAGCGGTGTTTCCGGCCCGGCGCGCCGGGCTTAGGTCTGGCGGGATGGGCACTGTGAGTAGTGACATCGGGCGTTGTGAGTCCGCTGGAGAAGAACGCTGACGACGGGCGGCAGCCGTCGCCGGAGCAGGCCGGGAACCGGTCGCCGAAGGTGGTCGAGAAGGCGTTCAGTCCCAGCGCACCGCCCCTCGTGTCCGGCCTGGAGCGCGGCGGGTGTTGGCGGGTGGGACGGCGGCTGGCTGGGGTTCGGCCGGAAGGTGATGGGTGCCCGGGCCATGGGCGCGATCGCGGGTGTGCGGCTGGCCGGGAGAGGTCAGCGGGGTGATGAGGGGATGGGGTGGCTGTCGCGGGGAGGGATGGGGGGAGAGGCGGGGTCGCAGAAGGAGCGGTGCGGGATGGCGGGGGTGCGGCCGGCGGTGATGGCCGGGGTCGGGGTGGAGTCGGCGCTGTCGGGGGAGTGCGGGCTGGGGGTGGAGGACGTGGTGGGTGGCCGGGTGGGGACGGTGAGGAAGGCGGTCAGGGAGCCGGCCAGCATCAGGGCGGCGCAGAGCAGCATGGCGTGGTGGTACACGGGGTGGAGTGCGGCGGCGTCGGTCAGGGAGCCGGAGCCCAGGCCGGCGGCCAGGGGTAGGACGGCGACGGCGAGGAGACCGGCGGCGCGGGCGACGGCGTTGTTGACGCCGGAGGCGATGCCGGCGTGGGCGTCGTCGAGGGCGCCGAGAGCGGTGGCGGTGAGCGGGGCGACCAGCAGGGCCAGGCCGAGGCCGAACAGGATGACCGCGGGCAGGACGCGGGTGGCGTAGGGCGCGTGCGGGCCGATGGTGGACATCAACAGCAGGGCGGCGGCGCAGACCAGGGGGCCGGCGGTCATCGGGATGCGCGGGCCGATCCGTTGGCCCAGTGCGCCACCGCGCGCCGAGAGCAGGAGCATGATCACGGTGATCGGGAGCATGGACAGGCCGGCGGCGAGTGCGGGATAGCCGGCGACGACCTGCAGGTTGACCACGACCAGGAAGAAGACGCCGCCGTTCGCCGCGTAGACCAGGAAGGTGACCAGGTTGGCGCCGGTGAAGGCGCGGTGCCGGAAGATCTCCGGGGGGACCATCGGGTGCGGTGCGCGAAGCTCGGCCAGGACGAACGCGGCCATCCCGAGCACGCCGAGCGCCAGCGGGATCAGCACGACCGGGGAGCCCGCGCCGTGCGCCGGCCAGGCGGTGAAGCCGTAGGTCAGGCCACCCAGGCCGACGATACCGGTGAGCAGGCCGGCGATGTCGAAGCCACGGGCCGCGGCCGGATCCCGGGACTCCGGCACGTGGCGGTGCGCGACCCAGAGGACCAGCGCGGCGACCGGCACGTTGATCAGGAACAGGAGGCGCCAGCTGCCGATCTGGAGCAGCCAGCCGCCGAGGAACGGGCCGAGCGCGCCGCCGATGCCGCCCAGCCCGGACCAGGCGCCGATCGCCCGGGCGCGGTCATCGGGCGCGAACGACGCCTCCAGGATGGCCAGCGCGCCCGGGGTGAGCAGGGCGCCGCCGATGCCCTGCAGGACCCGGGCGGTGATCAGCAGCTCGATGCTCGGGGCGAGGCCGCAGAGCAGCGAGGCGAGCGCGAACCACGCGACACCGGCCAGGAAGACCCGCTTGCGGCCGAAGCGGTCCCCGAGCGAGCCACCGACCAGGATCAGCGAGGCCAGGGAGAGGGCGTAGCCGTTCACCGTCCACTGCAGACCGGCGGCCGAGGCGTGCAGGCCGCGGCCGAGCTCGGGCAGGGCCAGGTTGACCACGGTGGCGTCGATGAACGCCAGGCTGGAGCCGAGCACGGTGGCCAGCAGCACCCGGCGCGCGGCGGCCGTCCCGTACCGGACAGGACTGCTGAGCTGGGCGGAGGTGCCGTGCGGGGCCGGTTCCATGGCGCCGACCCTACGCCGCCGCGGGCGTCAGCCGGGTGTCAGCCGGGTGTCAAGCGCTGTGTCGAACGTGGACCTCCTGATGACGGATGACCGGCGCCACCGGGACCGCGTGCCGGGCGGCGGCCAGCGCGACCCGGGACGCGGCCGTCGAGCGGGACGTCCCGGTGCCCGGCCGGCGCAGCAGGTCGCCCAGCCGGGCCACCAGCTCGTCCCGGGCGAAGGGTTTCGTCAGGTAGTCGTCCGCCCCGGCGTGCAGGGCCGCGGTGACCTGGCGGTGGTGCACGTCCGCGCTGATCACCATGATCGGTAACGCGTCCAGCGCGGGATCGCAGCGGATCCGGCGGCACAGGTCGATGCCGGACAGGCCGGGCATCCGGACGTCGATCAGGGCGGCGTCGATGCCGCCCCGGGTCAGGGCCTCCAGGGCTTCGGCCGCGTCCGAGGCGGCCACCACGTGGTAGCCGAACCGGCGCAGGGCGAGGGCCAGCAGGTCCCGATGGTCGATCTCGTCGTCGGCGATGAGAACGGTGTACACGCGGACCTCCAGAGGTCGGGCAGCGACGTGCCTACTCATGTTCGGCACGGCGCTGAGGCCACTGAGGCGTACTGCGCTGATCGAAAAGGTCATGCTGACGGCGTACAAAAATCGGAGCTTTCGCTGTTGTTTCGGCGGAGCACGCGATCGGCTGAGGGCTTCGCGGCGACATAGGGTGAGAACATGCGTGCTGCCGTTTTCGCCGAGCCCGGTCCCGCCTCCGCCGTGCTGCACCTGGTCGAGCGGGAGTTGCCGCTGGCCGGGGCCGATGAGGTGCGGGTCCGGATCGTGCTGTCGGCGGTCAACCCGACCGACGTCGGTACCCGGGCCGGCCGCGGTGTGCCCGACGGTGTGCGACCGCCCCGGGTGCCCAACCAGGACGGCGCCGGCGTCGTCGACGCGCTCGGCGAGGGCGTCACCGACCTGGAGCCCGGCGATCGCGTCTGGGTCTGGGACGCGGGCTACGGCCGGGCCGACGGCACCGCCCAGGAGTACGTGGTGCTGCCCCGCCGCCAGGTGGTCCGGATGAACGATGACATTCCGTTCGAGGTCGGCGCGGACCTGGGCATTCCGGCGCTGACCGCGCATCGCTGCCTGACCGTGGCCAGCGACGGACCGGCCCGCCTCGGACCGGGCGCTCTGGAGGGTCGCACGGTGCTGGTGGCCGGCGGGGCGGGCGCGGTGGGCAACGCCGCGATCCAGCTGGCGAAGTGGTCCGGCGCGACCGTGCTGACCACGGTGAGCAGCAAGGAGAAGGGTGCGCTGGCGGCCGCCGCCGGTGCCGACGCGGTGATCGACTACCGCGAGGAGGACGTGGCCGCCCGGATTCGCGAGCTGAGCGGGACCGGTCCGCACCTGATCGTCGAGGTGGACACCGCCAACCTGACCCTCGACCTGGATGTGATCGCGCCGGGCGGGAACATCGCGATCTATGTCGCCGGTGAGGTGCGGGTGCCGTTCTTCACGGCGAACCTGAAGAATGCCAGCCTCGATTTCGTGCTCACCTACACCACCCTGCCGGAGGAGAAGGCGAACGCGGTGGCGGCGGTCGCCGAGGCGGCGAACGCGGGCGTCTTCCGGGTCGGCGAGGAGCACGGCCTGCCGATCATCCGTTTTCCGCTGGACGGGGTGGCGGCGGCGCACGAGGCCGTCGAGAATCATGCGGTCGGCAAGGTGGTGATCGACGTGACGCAGCCCTGACGGTCGGGTTAACCCTACTGTCGGTCGGGCGGTCCGCAGGATCGGATCGGGGGGCTGCGGTGCATAGTGTCAAGGACATGACAAGCACCCGGCGTCACCTGCGCCAGCTGGGCATCGACACGCAGTACGTACTGCTCGGTTTCCCCCTCGGCCTGATCACTCTCGTGCTGTGCCTGACCGGCTTCTTCCTCGGCCTCGGCACCGCGATCATCTGGATCGGTCTGCCGATCATGGCCGGGTCGCTCGCCATGTCCCGCGGCTTCGCCCACCTGGAGCGGCTGCGGATCGGATCGGTGCTGGGCCGCAGGATCCCGCACCCGCATTACCGGTCGTCCCGGGAGCGGGGCTGGGTGCGGCGGATGTTCGCCCCGCTGGCCGACGGGCAGTCCTGGCTCGATCTGGTGCACGGCGCGTTCCGGTTCATTCCGAGCACGATCGCGTTCAGCTTCGTGCTGGTCTGGTGGTGCGCGGCGCTGACCAGCATCACCTACCCGGCGTACGACTGGGCGGTGCCGCACACCGCGGACAACACCGAACTGCCCGAGCTGCTGGGCTTCGCCGACAACGCGCCCACCCGGATCATCTTCTACCTGATCCTCGGCGCGTTCTTCACGCTCACCCTGTACCCGGTGGTGCGCGGCGCGGCGCTGCTCGAGGCCCTGTTCGCCCGGGGCCTGCTCAGCGGGGTCGACGAGCTGCGCCAGCAGGTGGCCGATGCGAACGCCGCCCGCGACGTCGCCCAGCACCAGAAAGCCGCGGCCGTCTCGGCCGAGGCGACCGCGCTGCGCCGGCTGGAGCGGGACATCCACGACGGCCCGCAGCAGCGGCTGGTCCGGCTCGCCATGGACCTGGGCCGGGCCGAGCAGCAGTTCGCCACCGACCCGGAAGCCGCCCGGGCGACCGTCGCCGAGGCGCTCAGCCAGACCCGGGAAACCCTCGACGAGCTGCGCGCGCTGTCCCGCGGCATCGCCCCGCCGATCCTGGTCGACCGGGGTCTGCAGGCCGCGCTGACCGCGCTGGCCGGTCGCTGCACCGTCCCGGTGGACCTGGACGCGCCGGTCTTCGAGCGGCTGGACCCGGCGGTCGAGTCGACGGCGTACTTCGTGGTCGCCGAGGCGCTGACCAACGTGGCCAAGCACAGCGACGCCACCGAGGTGCAGGTGAGTGTGCAGCGGATCGCCACCGGTCTGCTGGTGACCGTTTCCGACGACGGGGTGGGCGGCGCGAGTCTGGCCAAGGGTCACGGCCTGGCCGGCCTCGACGACCGGGTGACCGCGGCCGGCGGCGTGCTCGCCGTCGACAGCGCCGACGGGGAGGGAACCCGCCTGACAGCCGCCCTGCCGCTCTGACAGAGTGACCGCATGCGGGTGGTGATTGCCGACGATGCGGTGCTGTTGCGCGAGGGACTGATCCGGCTCGTCGAGGAGAACGGCCACACGGTGGTGGCGGCCGTCGGCGACGGGCCGTCCCTCGTCGAAGCCGTGGTGGAACACCGTCCGGACGTCTCCATCGTGGACGTCCGGATGCCGCCGTCGCACACCGACGAGGGCCTGCGGGCGGCGGTCGAGGCCCGCAGCCGGGTTCCGGGCACGCCGATCCTGGTGCTTTCGCAGTACGTCGAGGTCTCCTACGCCGATGACCTCCTGGCCGACCGCCGTGGCGCGGTCGGCTATCTGTTGAAGGACCGGGTGTCGCTGGTCGCCGACTTCCTGGACGGCCTGCGCCGGGTCGCCGAGGGCGGCACCGTGCTCGACCCCGAGGTGGTCGGCCAGCTGCTGGTCCGGCGCCGGCGTGACGATCCGCTGCGCAGCCTCACCCCGCGCGAGCGTGAGGTGCTGGGCCTGATGGCCGAGGGCATGTCGAACACCGCGGTCGCCCGCAAGATGGTGGTCACCGAGGGCGCGGTCGAGAAGCACGTGCGCAACATCTTCACCAAGCTCGATCTGCACCAGGACGAGGAGCAGCACCGCCGGGTCCTGGCGGTGCTGGCCTACCTGCAGACGTAGGGCTAGCCCTACCCTCAGGTCGGGGGCCAGCCTGGTCGAGATCGATCTCCGTGATCCATAGCGTTCTCGTCATGGAGCACAGGGGGAAAGTCAAGGGAATCGCGGCACGCGCCGCGATCTGGAGTGCCCGGCACCGGGTGCTCGCCATTCTCGGGTGGATCGCCTTCGTGGCCGCCACGGTCGTCCTGAGCGGACAGCTCGGCACCCGCCAGGCCACCGGCGCCGAGCAGGGCAGCGGCGATTCCGGCCGGGCCGACAAGATCGTCGAGGCGGCCGGCTTCCCGGTCCAGCCGGCGGGCGAGATGGTGCTGATCCAGAACCGGTCCGGCAGCGACCGGGCGGCCGCCGCCGCCGAGGTGACCCGCACGCTGAAGTCGTTGCACGACGTGACCGACGTGCAGCCGGCCATCCAGTCGCCGGACGGCCGGTCGACGCTGGTCAGCTTCAGCATCACCGGGGACCCGGAGACCGCCAAGGAGCGGGTCGGGCCGGCGCTCGACGCGGTCGCCCAGGTGCAGACCGCGCACCCCGACCTCTACGTCGCCGAGGCCGGTGACGCCAGCGGCGACAAGCTGATCGGCGACGAGCTGGACGCGGGGCTGTCCCGGCTCTCGATGATGTCGATCCCGGTCACCCTGGGCATCCTGCTGGTCGCCTTCGGCGCGGTGGTGGCGGCGCTGCTGCCGGTCGGGCTCGCCGTGACCGCGGTGATCGCGGCGATCGGGCTGATGGCCGCCGGCAGCCGGTTCGCCCACACGGTCGACGCGACGACGCACGTGATGCTGCTGGTCGGGCTCGCGGTCGGGGTCGACTACTGCCTGTTCTACATCCGCCGCGAGCGTGACGAGCGCCGTGCCGGAGCCGATCCCGAGCGGGCCCTGATGATCGCCGCGCAGACCTCCGGCCGGTCTATCTGGATCTCCGGTCTCACCGTGATCGTGGCGATGGCCGGCATGTTCCTCACCCGGGACACCACGTTCATCAGCTTCGGCCTCGGCACCATCCTGGTGGTCGCGACCGCGGTGCTCGGCTCGCTCACCGTGCTGCCGGCGCTGCTCTCGGCGCTCGGCGACCGGGTCGACGCCATCAAGATCCCCGGCCTGTACCGGCGGCGCAGCGACGGCCGGATGTGGAACGCGATGCTGCGGGTCGTGCTCGCCCGCCCGCTGATCTCCACGCTGGTCGCGGTGGGACTGCTGGGCGCACTGGCCGCGCCGGTCGTCGACATGCGGACCCGGGGACAGAACATTCTGGACATCTCTCCCAAGGCGCCGGTGGTCCAGGCGTTCCAGGCGATCAACGAGGCGTTCCCCAGCAAGACCAGCCCGGCACAGGTGGTGGTGCAGGCCTCGACCGTTCGCGGGGAGCGGTTCGACAGGGCGGTGGCCGACTTCAAGACGGCCGTCGGCCGCAGCGGCGGCCGGCTCGTCGAGCCGATCGACGTGCGGGTCAACCCGGCCGGCACGGTGGCGGTCGTCTCCGTCGGACTGGTCGGCAACGGGGAGAACAAAGCCTCGACCGACGCGCTGAAACTGCTCCGCGGCCAGGTCGTGCCGGCCGCCTTCGGTGGGCTCACCGGCGCGACCGTCCTGGTCAGCGGTGATGCGGCGGGCAACGCCGACTTCAACCACCAGATGCAGAAGAGCCTGCCGTGGGTCTTCGGGTTCGTGCTCGGACTGGCCTTCGTGCTCCTGCTGGTGTCGTTCCGCTCGGTCGTCGTGGCGATCACCGGGGTGGTGCTGAACCTGCTGTCGGTGGCCGCGGCGTACGGGATGCTGGTCTTCGTCTTCCAGTACGGGCACTTCGACAAGCAGCTCGGCTTCCTGCCCTCGGACGGGATCATCAACTGGATCCCGCTGTTCCTGTTCGTGATCCTGTTCGGGCTCTCGATGGACTACCACGTGTTCGTGCTCAGCCGGATCCGCGAGGGCCACGATCGGGGGCTGCCGACCCGGGAGGCGATCCGCGAGGGCGTCGGGCGCACGGCCGGGGTGATCACCAGCGCGGCGGTGGTGATGATGGCGGTGTTCGCGCTCTTCGCGACCCTGCCGCTGACCTCGACCAAGGAGCTCGGGGTGGGCCTGGCGGCGGCCGTCCTGCTGGACGCGACGATCGTCCGGGCGGTGCTGTTGCCGGCGGTGATGGCGCTGCTGGGGCGGGCCAACTGGTGGCTGCCGCGGTGGCTGGGGTGGCTGCCGGAGATCGCGCACGATGTGCCGCCGGTGGCGGAGACGGAGGACGAGCCGCGGGCGCTGGCGCCGGTGGGCTGAGGTTCCGATGAGGCGGTCCGGGCCCGCGGTGGGTCCGGACCGCTGCGTCGTTCCTTGCCGAGTGCTCGGGAGAGGAAGTGCTGGGGTTCGTTCAGAGTGCTCAGGCGAGGAAGTGCTGAGGTTCGTTCAGGAAGTGCTGAGGTTCGTTCAGAGTGCTCGGGCGAGGAGGGTGCCGAGGGTGGCGGCGCCCATGCCGGACAGCAGGCTCAGCAGGACGTAGCCGAGGGCGGATGCCTGTTCGCCGCGGCGGGTGAGGGTGAGGGTCTCCCACGAGAATGTGGAATAGGTGGTGAGTGCGCCGCAGAAACCGGTGCCGAGCAGGGCGGTCGCGGTGGGGGACAGCGGCATGCCGAGCACGAAGCCGAGGATCAGCGAGCCGGTGACGTTGACCGTGAGGGTGCCCCACGGGAAAGCGGTGCCGTAGCGGACCTGGAGGTAGCGGTCGGTGACGTAGCGGAGGGGGGCACCGATCGCCGCGCCGATCGCCACCAGCAGCACGGTCACCGGCCGGCGCCCTTGGGCACGGAGGCGAGGGCACTGCCGATCCAGACAGCGAGCAGGGCCGCGGTGATCGTGGCGCCGAGGTAGAGCACGGCGATGGCCGGCGTGGTCCGCAGGACGTCCACCTCGGCGGTGGAGAACGTCGTGTAGCCGCCGAGGACGCCCGTGCCCAGGAAAAGGCGGGTGAGGCGGTGACCTGGACGGAAGCGGGCCAGCAGGGTGAAGAGCACGCCGATCAGGAAACAGCCGGAGGTGTTGATCACCCAGGTGGACCAGGGGAAGTCGCTGGGGGTGTGCGGCCAGGCGGTGCCGATCGCGTAGCGGGTCAGGGCGCCGATGATGCCGCCGGCGGAGACGACGGCGACGGCTCGGCGGTCGATGTCGAGATCCACAGCGGGAACGCTATCGCGTCGCGGTGCGGAGCGCGGGCGGCCGGGGGGACGTGGCGGCGTCCTCCCCGGCCGGATCCGGGCGCTTGGGGCAGATCCTCAGATCGTGTGAAACGTCCTGGAACAGGCGATGTAAATGCCCGTTGACCTCTGCCTCAGCGGTTTCAGCGTCCACTGTAGGCGACGATCTTGCGGCGTGGAAACCCGGGATGCTTACTCACCGTGAGCAGTGGTCTGCTCACTCGCCGGCGGTGCCTCCGCCGGGAAGAGGAGGTCGTCCATCGCCGCGGCGGTCAGCGGTTCGGCGAAGTAGTAACCCTGGCCGAGCTCGCAGTTCCCGCCGGCCAACTCGCTGAGCTGACCCACGTGTTCGATCCCCTCGGCGACCGTGGACAGCTGCAACGCCTGCCCCAACTGGATGATCCCCAGCGTGAGGGCCGCCGCGGCCGGCATGTCGCCGATGTCGTCCACGAACGACTTGTCGATCTTGATGATGTCCACCGGGAATTTACGCAGGTAGGCGAGAGACGAGTAGCCGGTACCGAAATCGTCGATGGCCAGGCGTACCCCCAATTCCTTGATCTCCTCGAGCCGCCGCAGCGTCTCCGGCCGGTGGTCCACCAGTAGGGATTCGGTCAACTCGATGATCAGGCATTTCGCCGGCAGCCCGCTGTCGGCCAGCGCGGCCGCCACCAGTTGCGGCAGGTCCGCGCGTTCCAGCTGGACTGCGGACAGGTTGACGCTGACCGTCAGCGGCGCCTGCCCGGAGCGCTGCGTATTCCACCGGGCCGCCTGCCGGCAGGCCTCCCGCAGCACCCATTCGCCGATCGGCACGATCAGCCCGGTCTCCTCGGCGAGCGGGATGAACTCCAGCGGCGGAATCATGCCCCGGTCCGGATGCTGCCAGCGGACCAGCGCCTCCAGCCCGGAGATCTCCTCGGTGCGCAGCCGCACGATCGGCTGGAACCGCAGCTCGAACTCGTGCCGCAGCACCGCCCGGCGCAGGTCCGCCTCCATCTGCAGGTGCTTCTGGAACGATTCGCGCATCGCCGGCTCGAAGATCGCGTACTGGTCCTTGCCGAGCTTCTTCGCCTCGAACATCGCCAGGTCGGCGCGGACCAGCAGGTCGTCGGCATCGGTTTCACCGACCTCGGCCCAGGCCACGCCGACGCTGCAGCTGGCGAAGACTTCGCGCCCGTCGAGGTCGAACGGTTCACGCAGGGCGGCCACGATCCGCCGGGCGACCGGCACCGCGGCTTCCGAGCCGACCACGCCGGGGATGAGCACGGCGAACTCGTCACCGCCGAGCCGGGCCGCGGTGTCGCCGGTGCGCAGGCAGTCGCGCAGCCGGTCGGCGACGCCGGCGAGCAGCCGGTCGCCGGCCGCGTGCCCGAGCGAGTCGTTGACCACCTTGAACCGATCCAGATCGACCAGCAGCGCGGTCACCCCGCCGGCGCCGACGGTGGCCAGCGCGTTCTCCATCCGGGTGGTGAACAGGGTCCGGTTGGCGAGCCCGGTCAGTGAATCGTGGAAGGCGTGGCTCATCTCGCGCAGCGTGCGCGCGTCGGTGATGGCCAGGCTGATGTGCTCGGCGAAGGCCTGCAAGATTTCCTGGGAAGCACGATCCCAGTGACGTACGGCGGTGAACGAGCCGACGAACATCGCGCCGACGACCACCCCGTCCTCGTGCACCGGCACAGCCGCCACACTCTTGAGCCGGGCCCGGACGATCTCCGGCACCGCGATCGGTGAGTTCGCGTAGTCGTCGATCGCGACCAGCTCATCACCCATGATCGCGAGGCCGGCGGCGCCGAGCGCGGCGACCGGCACCGACTGCATCCGCTGGACGCCCTCCTCGGGCACGCCCTGGCTGGCGATCAGGCTGGTCCGGCTCGGATCGTCGAGGTCGAGCACGGTCAGCCCGGCCATTTCCACGTCGAGCAGGTCGGCCGCGCTCGCCACGATCTGGTCGAGGATCCGGCGCAGCGGCTCGCGCCGGGCGATCGCCCGCTGTACCGAGCTGAGCTCCTCGAACAGGCGCTGGCGCCGCTGCAAGGAGTTGATCAGCCGATCGTTCTCGGCCGCCTGCCGGCGTTCCGCCTCGATGAGGTGCAGCGCCTGCAGGCTCAGCTCCAGAACCCGGGCCATGCCGCGGAGCAGGCACACCTCTTCGATGCTGAACGGCGTCTCACGGCCGAGCACCAGGACGCCCGGGGCGAGTCCGCCCAGGTGGGCGAGGGTTACCGCGTACACCCGGCCGTCGATGTCGAGGCTGGCCCGGCGGCCCGCGGCGGCCTCGGCCAAGGCGTACGCCGGGACGACGGGCAAGCCGACCGCGGCCGCGACGCCGCCGTCGACCATCAGCACGGCGAGGTCGGCGTCGAGCGCACGCATCGCGCATTCGACGGCGGCATGCTGGGCGGCGGCCTCGTCGGGCCGGTCGGCGACGACGGCGAGAAACTCCGTCAGCTGCTGGGTGGCGAGCACATGATTGCTGTCGGCCGGCAACCCGCCCAGTTGAGGATTTGCCACCCGGTCAAGGCGGTGTGCCAATCTGGTCACGAGCGGTCATTGTCTGGTCACGTATGGTTGTCAAAGTCCGCTTCGGTGCGCCTGAATAGAGTCCGTGGGCACCCCTGACGAACCCTCGGACCCCGACGATCCCGCACCAGCGCACCTGGCGGCCGGCCGCCTGGGTGCCGGCTCCGCCGCCTTCTTCGGCGTCGCCGCCGCCGCGCCGATCGTCACGGTGGTCACGGTGATCCCGCCGGTCCTGGCCGTCGGCGCCGGTCCGCTCGCCGCACTCGCCGTCGTCGCCGTCGCGATCGTCCTGTTGATTTTGGGTACGCCGTACGCCACCATGATTCGCCGCCGACCCAGCGCCGGAGCGGTGTATCCGCAGCTCGCCCGCGGTCTCGGCCGCCCCGTCGCGGTCACCGGCGGCTGGCTGGCCCTGGCCGGGTACCACGCGATCCAATTCGGTCTCTACGCGATGCTCGGGCAGGCCGCAGCCCCGGTGCTGCACAGCTGGTTCGGACTGACCGCCCCCTGGTGGGCGGTGACCGCCGCGGGCTGGGCGCTGGTCGGGTGGTGCGGCATGCTGCGCATCGAGTTCGCCGCCGCGGTGCTCGCCGTCCTCACCGTCACCGAGGCCGCGGTGCTGACCGGGCTGGCCGCCGCCAACCTGCTGCGTCCGGCCGGCGGCCGGATCGAGACCGGCACCTACCTGCCCGGCGAGCTGTCCCGGGTCGGTCGGCCGCTGCTCGGCGTGCTGCTCGTCGTCGCGGTGCTCGCCTTCGCCGGCTTCGAATCCACCGCCGGATACGCCGAGGAGGCCCGCAACCGGCACCGCACCGCCGGCCGCGCCGCCCGGCTGGCGATCGGGCTGCTCACCGTGCTGCTGGCCGGCGTGACCTGGAGCATGATCGTTACGGCCGGGCCGCGCGGGGTCGCCGGCCGGGCCGCCGCGCGCGGCCCGGAGCTGCTGTTCGCGCTGGCCGACGAGCGGGTGGCGCCGTGGGCGGTGACGCTCGGCCGGCTGGCGCTGGTGGCCGGCCTGCTTGCCGCGATCATGGCGGTGCACCACGCGATCGCCCGATACCTGTTCGCCCTGGGCCGGGAGGGGGTGCTGCCCGGCGTACTCGCCGATCTCTCGCCACGGACCGGCGCGCCGCGCGCCGCCTCGCTGACCCAGACCCTCGTCGCGGGGGCGGCCTCGACCGGCGCCTACCTGGCCGGCGCGGAAACCTCGGCCCGCACCGCACGCTGGCTGACGGTCGGCGGCGGGCTCGCCATCCTGGTGTTGTTGCTGCTCACCGCGCTGGCGGCGCTGCTGCACCTGAACCGGGAGCCGGCTACCGAGGGGATCTGGGCCCGCTTCCTCGCGCCCCTTCTGTCCACCGTGTTCCTCGGGGTGCTGGTCCATCTCGCGGTGCTCGACCTGCCGGCGCTGGTCGGGGGAGGGCCGGCGGCCGGGTGGGTGCTCGGCGGGCTGGCGGTGTGCCTCGCGATCGGCATCGGTCATGCGCTGGTGCTTCGGTCGGTGCGGCCGGTGGTGTACGCCGGCATCGGGCTGGGCGGCGCCGCACTGGTGGTGACCCCGCAGACCGCCGTGCAGATCCCGAAGCAGCGGGACCCCGGCGCGCACCGGCCGGAACGCGTCAACCGTTGAGGCCGTCCCCAGCGCGGGTGGCGTCAACCGCGGAGCGGAACCGCGCTGCCGCGGACCATGCCCAACTGCACCGGCTGGCGGGACAGGGCCGCGTCCAGCGCCCAGTCGGCCGTCACCCGGACCCGGTTCCCGGGCATCGCCGCCAGGTGATAACCCCTGGTCATCGCCTTGGCCACCACCCCGCTCAGCGGCACTCCGAACGGGTTGGCGGCCGCCGCCCAGCCGCCGAGATCCACGGTGAAACCGAGATCCCGATGGCGGTACGGGCGTCGCCGCCCCTGCCCGTACGACGCCGCGATGTTGCCCGCCACCAGCCGGCCCTGCCGTACCGCGTGCTGCGCGGTCATCCCGGTCAGCGAGCCGGGCCGCAGCACATCCGGCACCGCGGCCGCGTCCCCGCAGGCGAACACGTCCGGGCGGCCCGGCACGTTGAGGAACTCGTCGACGACCAGCCGGCCCTCCCGGGTGGCCAGGCCCAGGCCGGTGACCAGCGGTTCCGGGCGCACCCCGACACACCAGACCAGGGTCCTGGTGAGGATCTTCTCGCCGGTGCTGAGCCGAACGCCGTCCGCGCCGGCCTCCTGGACCGAGGCCCCGGTCAGCACCCGCACCCCGCGCCGCCGCAGCACGTCCGCGGCGGTGTGCGACAGCCGCGGATCCAGCGTCGGCAACACCCGGTCGGCGGTGTCCAGAATCAGCCAGCGCGGCAGGTCGCGGATCAGGGGCCGGGACGCCGCCAGCGCGGCCGTGAACAGCGCGCCCTGCGCCGTCACCTCGGTCCCGGTGTAGCCGGCGCCGGCCACCACGAACGTGCACCGGGCACGCCGCTCCACCGGATCGCTGGACTGGGCGGCCAGCTCGATCTGCCGGATCAGGTGGTCGCGCAGGTAGAGCGCCTCGGCCAGACCCCGGAAGCCGTGGGCGTATTCGGTCACGCCCGGGATTGGCAACAGCCTGTTCACACTGCCCAGCGCCAGCACCAGCCGGTGGTAGCCGAGCACCCCACGGCGGCCCTCCGGATCGGCCCACTCCACGGTCCGGGCATCCAGATCGAACGAGCCGGCATGCCCGAGGACCACCCGGACCCCGTCCCGGGCCAGCGGCACCGACACCCGGCGCGGCTCCAGCAGGCCGGTCGCGACCTCCGGCAACAGCGGCAGATAGAGGAAGTAGTCGGTCGGATTGAGCAGTACGATCTCGGCGCGACCGCCGGCGATCCGGGCCAGCCGGCGGGCCGCGGCGTGACCGGCGAAGCCGGCGCCGACGATGAGAATCCGGGGGCGGGGCATGCCGAACAGCCTGCCACCGGCACCAACCGTCTGCGGGAAAGATGCGCGAAGTGCTCACGCCGGTGCGACGATCGGAGAGATGACCGCGACCGGCGCCCCGGCGGCTGCCACGTCGGCTGCCGGCCCGCCACGCCGTTGGCGCCGGGGGCCGGTGGTGGCCGCCGTGATGGTGATCATTCTCGGCACCGAGCTGATCATCGGCTGGCCCGCGCTGAGCGGCGCGATCGGCCAGCTCCGCGCACCACACTGGGGGTGGGTCGGCGCGGCCCTGGCCGCCGAGATCGTGTCGATGGGCACCTACGCCCGGATGCAACGGGCGCTGCTGCGCGGCGCCGGCAAGAAGGTCAGCGTCCGTCGGCACGTCGCGATGGCCTATGCGGCCCACTCACTGAGCGTGACACTCCCCGGTGGCCCGGTTTTCTCCACAAGCTTTAACTTCCGGCAAATGCGGCGGTACGGCGTGACCCCCGCCGAAGCGTCCTGGTGCATCGCCCTCAGCGGTGTCCTGTCCACCGGCGCGCTGATCCTGGTCGGCTCGGTCGGCGGCCTCCTCGCCCGGAACACCGGAAGCTGGCGCAGCCTCGCCGGATATGCCCTCGGCGCGATCGCGGTCACCGCCGCCGTCCGGCTGCTCGCCAAACACCCGCTGTGGCTCGACCGGCCGGTGCGCGCGCTGCTCGGCAGCGTCAACAAGGTCCGGCGCCGGCCGCCGGAACACGGGGCGGACCGGCTGTTCGGCTTCGTCACCCAGCTGCGGGCGATCCGGGTCCACCCGGTCCACTTCCTCGTCGCGGTACTGCTGGCCTGCGCCAACTGGCTCTTCGACGCGCTCTGCCTGTGGGTCTGCTGCATCGCGGTCGGGGCGGACCGGATCACGCCGGTGCACCTGCTGATCGCCTACTGCGCGGGGATGGCGGCGGCCAGCGTGCCGGTGATCCCCGGCGGGCTCGGTGTCGTCGACGCGGCCCTGATCCTGGGACTCGTGGCCGGTGGGCTGACCAGCGCGAGCGCCATCGCCGCGGTGGTCCTTTACCGGGCCATCAGCTTCGTCTTCATCATCGGCGCCGGATGGCTCGTCTGGCTCCTGCTCCGGCGCCGGGCCAGGGCCGAATAGCCGCTTCGCCGCGCCCGGAGTCGCGCAGCGCGCATCGTGGGGCCGCGCTCACTCAGTGATCCGTGCCCCGCGCATCTGAGCGCTCCTGTTGCGCACCCGCGCACCCAGTGCGCTCATGCGCCCCGCGAGCCCCCGCGCCCCCCTCGCCCCGCGCGCCCCGCGCGCCCCGCGCGCCCCGCGCGCCCCGCGCGCCCCGCGCGCTCATGCACCCCGCGCGCCCCGCGCACCCGCGCGCTCGTGCACCTGGGCATCCGTGCGCTCGTGCGCCCCAATGCGCCCACGCTCGGCGGGATGCTGCTCGCGGCGGGGTGGGCTCACGCGTACCGCGGAAAGAAGTCAATGGGGGAGGGTTGCCTCCAGGAGGGTTTCGGCGAGCGTGCGAGCGGTCTTGGCGGCGGCGGGACCGTCCTGGCGGGCGCCGACGGTGGCGCCGTCGTAGAGGACGACCAACTGGGCGGCGAGAGCGTCCGGATCGGGGGCGTCCGCCTCGGCGGCGAGCCTGGTGAGGAGCTGGCGGGTCCAGGCGCGGTTGGCGGTGGCCTCCTCGCGGACGACCCCGTTCGGATCGGCCTCGGCGCCGGCGTTGTAGAAGGCGCAGCCGCGGAAGCCGGGAACCTCCGCCGCCTCGGCCAGCGAGTCGAAGACGGCGAGCAGGCGGCCGCGAGTGTCGGTGTGCTGATCGACATGCCGCATGATCCGGTCGCGGCGCTGCTCGTGCCGGCCGTGCAGATAGGCCCGGACCAGGCCGTCCTTGTTCCCGAACACGGTGTAGAGCGAAGCCTTGGCGACGCCGGCCTGCTCGATCACCCGATCGATGCCGACGGTGTGCACGCCCTCGGCATAGAACAGCTCGTCAGCGGCGGCGAGCAGGCGCTCCCGCACCGACTGGCGCGGTGACCGGCGAGGTGACCCAACTGACATGCGATTGACGGTAACAGACAGACCTGTCTAGTGTCAGGTCCAGCAAGCAGACAGACCTGTCTGTTCAATCACTGGGGGAAACCCATGACCACCGCAACCGCACGACAGCCCGCCCCGACGGTCGTCCCGGCCCGCCTGAGCCGGCCCGCCGCGTTCACCGCGATCGCCGCCATCCTGGTGACATTCGCGGCGGCGTCCGCCGTCCCGTCCCCGCTCTACGTCGTCTATCAGCATCTCTGGGGCTTCTCCCCGGCGATGCTCACGGTGGTCTTCGCCGTCTACGTGGTCGCCCTGATCGCCACCCTGCTCACCCTCGGCGCGCTGTCCGACTACATCGGCCGCCGCCCGGTGCTGGCCGGCGCGATCCTGCTGGAGGCGGTCGCGCTCACCCTGTTCCTGACTGCCGGCGACGTCGGCACCCTGCTGGCCGCCCGGGTGGTGCAGGGGGTTGCCACCGGCGCGGCGCTCAGCACGCTGGGCGCCACCCTGATCGACCTCAACCCGGCGCACGCTCCCGGCCGGGCCGGTCTGATCAGCGGCATCGCGCCGGTCGCCGGGCTGGGCATCGGCGCGTTCGGCTGCGGAGTGCTGGTGAAATTCGCGCCGTTCCCCACTCACCTGGTCTATGCGTTGCTGCTGGCCGGCATGGTCGTCGCCGCCCTCGCGGTGGCCTGGATGCCGGAGACGTCCGGCCGGCGCCCCGGCGCGGCCGCGTCCCTGATCCCGCGGCTCGGCGTCCCGGCCCGGCTGCGCGGTGACCTGTTCGCGCTGATCCCGATCATCGTGGCCAGCTGGGCGCTCGGTGGGCTCTATCTCTCGCTCGGTCCGTCGGTCGCGTCCGACTCGTTCGGCATCCACGACCACCTGGCCGGGGGCCTTGTGGTGGCACTGGTCTGCGGCACCGGAGCGGTCACATCATTCCTGCTGCGTCAGGTGGCCACACCGCGAGTCCTGACGATCGCCGGGTCCGGCTTGCTCCTCGGCGGCGCGCTGGGGTTCGCCGGCCTCGAAACCGGCAGCCTGCCCCTGGCCGTGATCGGCTCGATCATCTCCGGCGCCGGCTTCGGCGCCGCCGCGCTGGCTTCGTTCAGCACGCTCGCCCGCATCGCCGAGCCCCACGAGCGCGGCGAGCTCCTGGCCGTGGCGTTGACGATCTCCTACGCCGCCCTCAGCATCCCCGCGGTCATCGCCGGCCAGACCGCCACCCACATCGGCCTGCACATCACCGCCCTGTGGTACGCCGCCATCGTCGCCGCCCTGGCCCTACTCGCCCTCGTCGCCCAGCGCCTGCGCTCCCGCTCCCGCGCCTGACACACCCGCGGCCCGGTGCTGCGCCTTGACACACCGCGGCCCGGTGCTGCGCCTTGACACACCAGCAGCCCGGTGCTGCGCCCTGACACACCCGCGGCCCAGTGTCGCGCCTGACCCACCGCGCCCCAGGCCTCGCTTCTGTCTGGTGCGGCCTGGGTCCGGCGGCCCCGGCCTTGGTTCGGCCCAGGCCCTGATTCGGCTCCGGGCGTCGGTTCGGCTCCGGGCGTCGGTTCGGCTCCGGGCGTCGGTTCGGCTCCGGGCGTCGGTTCGGCTCCGGGCGTCGGTTCGGCTCCGGGCGTCGGTTCGGCTCCGGGCGTCGGTTCGGCTCCGGGCGTCGGTTCGGCCACGGGCATCGGCTCGGTTCGGCGTGGGCTCGGCTCGGGCTCGCGCCTCGGTCCAGTCCTGCGGCTCGTCGGGAAGAACCTGTGCTCGCGATGGGTCTGTGTGTTTGCCGTCGATTCTGCGGTCGCGGTGGGTTCCGGGTGGGCGCCGGGCTGACCGGGCAGCTCAGCCGGTGCTGTGAGCTGCCCGGGTGGCGCGCAGGGGGCGGCCGGGTCTGCGCTGTTTCGGTGGTTCCGGGGTTGGGCGGCCGGTTGCTGACCGGTGCTGCCGACCGCGTCGGCTGATCAACCCTTTCGTGTCCGTCTCGGCGTGGACGGGTGTGGGTGCCCCTACGACGGCTCAGCATATGGGGCGAAACGGACATCGAGGGGCGAGGGAATGAAGAGAATCTGGGCGGCCGCCATTGTGGTCGCGCTCGGTGCGGCCGGCACCGCGACCACCTCTGCGCAGGCCGCTCTGCCGCACGGCGCGCCGAATGGCGGGCAGGCGGCTTCGCCTGATGGCGTGGCGGGAAACAAGCAGGTGACCTCGTCGGGCGGCGCTGCGAGCGGCGGGTCGGCTGCTTCGTCGGGCGGCGCTGCGAGCGGCGGGTCGGCTGCTTCGCCGGGTGGTGCTGCGAGCGGCGGGTCGGCTGCTTCGCCGGGTGGTGCTGCGAGCGGCGGGTCGGCTGCTTCGCTGGGCGGCGCTGTAGGCGATGGAACTGCGGCGCAGCCAGGCGGCGCTGCGGGTGGTGGGGTGGCGGGTCTGCGGCGGGGGACGCCGAACTACACACCGACCGCGATTGTCTGGAATGCCTGTACGGAGTTGTCGCTGAAGGCTCAAGGAGCCGAATGCGGCATGGTCAGCGTGCCGATGGATTACGACAATCCGGGCGGGACCAAGATCGAGCTGGCGGTGGCCCGGGTCAAGCACACCGTTCCGGCCGCTCAGTATCAAGGGGTGATGCTGGTCAACCCGGGCGGCCCGGGGGGTGCGGGGCGGGGCATGGCGACGCTCGGCGCGAAGGTGCCCAACGACGTCGGGGACGCCTACGACTGGATCGGGTTCGATCCGCGCGGCGTGGGGGCCAGCAAGCCGAAGCTGACCTGTGACAGTGCCTATGCCGGCTATCGCCGGCCGGCCTACGTGCCGGTGACCGCGGCGCTGGAGGACTCCTGGCATCGGCGGGCCACGAAGTATGCCGCGGACTGCGCCAAGGCGGGCGGGCCGCTGCTGGATCACATGCGCACCGAGGACTCGGTGCGGGACATGGACAGCATCCGTAAAGCGCTCGGCGCCGACAAAATCAACTTCTACGGCTTCTCGTACGGGACCTATCTGGGCCAGGTTTACGCCACCCAGTTCCCGGACCGGGTGCGCCGGATGGTCCTGGACGGGAACGTCAACCCGACCCGAGTCTGGTACCAGTCGAACATCGACCAGGACATCGCCTTCGACCGGAACATCAAGATCTACTTCGGGTGGCTGGCGAAGAACGACAAGTCCTACCACCTGGGGCGGACCGCCAAGGACGTCGAGGCGCTGTATTACCGGCAGCTCGCCGAGCTGACCAGGAAACCGGCCGGCGGGGTGATCGGGCCGGCCGAACTGACCGACATCTTCCTGCAGCCGGGCTACTACATCTTCGGCTGGGAGTCGGTGGGACGCGCCTTCTCCAACTGGGTCGTCAAGAAGGATCCGGCCGGACTGAAGAAGCTCTACGACGACAACAACCCCCAGACGGCGGGCGCCGACAACAACTACGCGGTCTACCTGGCCGTGCAGTGCACCGACGCGCCGTGGCCGGCGAAGTGGGCGGACTGGTCCCAGGACAACTGGAAGGTGTACCACCAGGCGCCGTTCGAGACCTGGGGCAACGCCTGGTACAACGCGCCGTGCCGGCACTGGGCGGCGAAACCGGACCGGCCGGTGCGGGTGGACGGCAGCAAGGCCCCGCCGATTCTGCTGCTCAGCGAGACGCTGGACGCGGCCACCCCGTACACGGGAAGTCTGGAGGTTCGACGGATCTTCCCCCGGTCCGTGCTGGTCGAGGGCGTGAACGGGACGACGCACGCCGGGTCGCTGTTCGGTGACTCGTGTGTCGACGACACGGTCGCCGCCTATCTGGGCACCGGGGCGCTGCCGGCCCGGGTGTCCGGCAACCACTCGGACAAGCAGTGCAAGCCGCTGCAGCCGCCGACGCCGGGCAAGCCGCCGTTGCAGCGCTCCGGGCAGCTGTCGGACCGCCTCCGGCTCCAGCAGCTGATCAACAGGCGGTAGGGCGCCGCCGGGGCGTCAGCTATGCTGGGCCACGCGAAGGGGAGTAGCTCCCAATGTCGCGGTCGACATACTGACGTTCCGGCGTCCGGCCGCGCGGCCTTGCGACACTGAGGCGAGCGAGACCTTCGACCAGGCTGTCCATCACCAGGCGGCCGGGTCGAGGTCGTCCTGCGCCCAACACCCGGTCGTGTGCTCACCGGGAGTTCTCATGTCAGGTTTCGCCGCCGCGCTGGGTCTCAGTTTCGCGGTCATCTTCGTCGCCGAGCTCGGCGACAAGTCACAGCTCATGGCGATGACCTTCGCCACCCGTTTCCGGCCGTTGCCGGTGCTGATCGGGATCACCGTGGCCACCGCCCTGGTCCACCTGGTCTCGGTCGGCATCGGCTACGGTCTCGGCGCGGCCCTGCCCACCCACTGGATCTCGCTGGTGGCGGGTATCGCGTTCCTCGCGTTCGGCGCCTGGACACTGCGCGGCGACAAGCTCACCGACGAGGAGAAGTCGAAGGCGGAACGCTCGACCGGTTCCGCGATCCTCGCCGTCGGTGGCGCGTTCTTCCTCGCCGAGCTCGGCGACAAGACGATGCTGGCGACGATCACGCTGGCCACCCAGCACGGCTGGTTCGGCACCTGGGTCGGTTCGACGATCGGCATGGTGGCCGCGGACGCGCTCGCGATCCTGGTGGGCCGGCTGCTCGGCCGGCACCTGCCGGAGCACATCATCAAGTGGGGCGCCGCGGCACTGTTCGCTATCTTCGGCATCTGGCTGATCGTCGAGGGTGTCGTCGGCCTTTCATAGGGGAGGGAGCGGCCGATGGTTCGGTTCGTCGAGCTCAGCCACGTGATCCGGGACGGCATGGTCACCTATCCGGGCCTGCCCGCCCCGCGGTACGCCGAGCACCTGAGTCGCGTCGAGTCCCGGGACCGGTACGCGCCGGGCACCGAGTTCGCCATCGACCGGATCACCATGGTCGGCAACACCGGGACGTATCTGGACAGCCCCTTCCACCGGTACGCCGACGGCACCGACCTGGCCGGCCTGCCCCTGGAGCGGCTGGCCGGCCTGCCCACGGTCGTGGTGCGCGCGGCCGGCGGCCCGGCGCGCGGGATCACCGCCGCCCAGGTGGCCGGCCTGCCGGTGGCCGGTCACGCGGTGCTGCTGCACACCGGCGGCGACCGGCACTGGGCCACCCGGGACTACGCGGTCGACGCGCCCTATCTGACCGGGGAGGCCGCGCGGGCCCTGGTCGACGGCGGCGCGGTGCTGGTCGGCATCGACGCGGTCAACATCGACGACATCTCCGCCGAGGCCCGCGGCGAACGCCCGGCGCACAGCCTGCTGCTGGCCGCCGGGATCCCGATCGTCGAACACCTGACCAACCTGGCGGCCCTGCCGGTGCACGGCGCCCAGTTCACCGCGGTGCCGCCCCGGCTGGCCGGCTTCGGCACGTTCCCGGTCCGCGCGTTCGCCACCGTCCCGATCGTGCCCGGGCCGCGGGAGCAGGGGTGACCACCGCCCAGCCGATCGCGATGGCCCGCCTGCAGTTGCAGCGGGGCGAGGCGCAAGCGGCCGCCGAACTGCTGGGGCCGGTGCTGGCCGCCGAACCCGACCACGTGACCGCGCTGGTCCTGATGACCCACGCGCAGCTCGCGCTGGAGAAACCGGACCTGGCGCACGAGGTCGCGGCCCGGGCGGTGCGGTACGCGCCCGGTTCGGCGGAGGCGCTGACCGCGCTCAGCCGCACCCTGACCGCGCTGGGGCGGCACGACGAGGCGATCGCGACGGCGCAGGCGGCGACGGCTCGGCAGCCGGAGAACCCGTACCGGCACAACCGGCTCGCCTGGGCGCTGCTCGAACAGGGTCTGCGGCCGGTCGAGGCGGAACACGCCGCCCGCGAGGCGGTGCGGCTCGACCCGGACGAGGCGGACTTCCGGATCACGTACGCCATGGTCATGAAGCAGTTGAATCTGCCGGAGCGCGCGCGGGAGGCGTTGCGGGACGCGTTGCGGATCGCGCCGGACAATGCGATCGCCCGGCACGAACTGGCCGCTTTCGACGTGGTGCACCGCAACCCGTTCGCGCTGCGCCGGCTGGCCCGCGGGGTGACCGGGCTGGTGGCGGCACTGCGGGCGGATCCGCGTCAGGAGGCGAGCCGGCATCTGCTGGACGCCGCGCTGCGACAGTTCCTGACGTACGCGGCGGTCATGATGGGGGTGTTCGCCTACCTCGGGTGGCGCGTGGCGGGGGAGTCCGCCCCGTGGGCCCGGGTGCTCGCCGGCGCGGCTTTCCTGGTGCCCGCGGCGTACGCGAGCTATTTCGTCGCCCGGCTGGACCGGGTGCTGAAAACGTACCTCCGGGAGGTCGTCAATCGGCATCGGGCCGCGAGCGTCGCCGCGGCCGTGACCCTCGCCCTGCTGCTCACCGCGACCGTCGCGCCGGCCGCCTGGCTGCCGGCCCTGCTCGGCCTCGCCTGCCTCGCCGGTTTCATCGTCCGGCTGTTGAGCCTGACCGTTAACTTAAGAAATCGTCGCCGCCCGCCGAAGTGAGCCTTGTGAGCCCCGTCCCCTGGCTACCCGGAGCGGCCCGATGACCGACCTGGCACCAACCGCACCACCCCCGTATCCCGGGGCCGCCGAGCGTCCGTTCGCCGACCCGGCCGACCCGGCGATCGCCCGGGCCGCCGCACTGTTCGAGAACATGCAGCCGGCCGAGGCCGCCGCGGCGCTGGAACCGGTGCTCGCGGCCAATCCGGAGTCACCCGCCGGATGGATCCTGATGGCCCGCATCCGGCTGGCCCTCGACCAGGTGGAACCGGCGTTCGCCGCCGCGCACCGGGCGATCGAGCAGGCGCCCGAGGATCCGCGTCCGCTGGCCATCGCCAGCCGCGCCCTGACCCTGCAGGGCAAGCACGACGAGGCGATGTCGATGGCGTACCGCGCGGTCATCGTCGAACCCAAGAACCCCCTCTGGCACGACCGGGTGGCGTGGGCGCTGCTCGCCGCGGACCGGCAGCTGGCCGACGCGGAACAGGCGGCGCGTACGGCGATCGGGCTGGACCCGAACGAAGCCCACTACTACTTCACGCACGGGGTGGCGCTGGCCGCGTTGGGGCACGTGGACCAGGCCCGGCAGGCGTTGACCACCTCGCTGCGGCTGGAACCGAACAATCCGGTGGCCCGCCAGCGCCTGGACATCCTGAACGGCGACGCGGCCCCGGTGGTGGAGAAGAAGAAGCGTGGCTGGAAACTCTTCGGCCGCAAGGGCGACTCCGTGCCGATCCGCCCGGAGGAACGCACCTGACCCGGCATGCGACGACGGCACCTCCCGGTGGGAGGTGCCGTCGTCGTGGGGAGGTCAGTCCCGGGTCGCGGGGTCTTCCCGCGGTTCCGGCATCCGGGTCGCCGGCTGGAGCGGCTGGGCTTCGGCGAGTTCAGCGCTGAGTTCGGCCTCGTGCGCCACCAGGTCGGGGCCGTCGGCGGCGCCGTCGGTGGGCAGGCTCGATTCGGGCTGAGGGCGGATCAGCGAGGCCAGCGCGCCGAGCACGGCCATGCCGATCGCCATCCAGAAGACGACGACCAGGCCGTCGTGGAAGGGGTCGGCGATCAGCCGGGGGAAGAATTCCAGGCCGGTCAGGTTCTGCGCGTTGCCGGCCGGGAGCGCGGCCAGGGTCTGCGGGCCGAGGAGTTCGGCGATCGGGTTGTAGCCGAGGAACGCCGCGAACAGGGTGCCGACCGGGGGCAGGCCGGCGGCCCGGGTCGCGACGTCGGCCGGAACGCCCTGGGCGGTCAGCCCGGCGTGCAGGCTGGCCGGCAGGGAGTCGGCGAGCCCGGCCACCATCAGCGAGAAGAACACGCCGATGGAGAGCACCTGCCCGGCGTTCATGAAGGTGGCCCGCATCCCGGAGGCGGCGCCGCGCATGTTGGCCGGGACCGTGGACATCAGCAGCGACGTGTTGGGTGCGGAGAACAGGCCGCCGCCCAGGCCGTTGATGAAGATCAGCAGGGCGAAGACCGGGTAGCTGAAGTCGCCGGGGATGAGCAGCAGACCGGCGAAGGACGCGGCCATCACGAGCAGGCCGCCCGCGGCGAACGGGCGGGCGCCGTACCGGTCGGAGAGGAAACCGGAGAGCGGGCCGGCGGCCAGGAAGCCGATGGTCATCGGGACCAGGAAGATGCCGGCCCAGAGCGGGGTGCGCTCGTAGTCGTAGCCGTGCAGCGGCAGCCAGATGCCCTGCAGCCAGATGATCAGCATGAACTGCAGGCCGCCGCGGGCGACGCTGGCCAGCAGGTTGGCGACGTTGCCGCCGGTGAAGGCGGCGTTGCGGAACAGCTTGAGGGGGAACATCGGTTCGGCGACCCGGGTCTCGATGATCCCGAAGATGATCAGCACGACGGCGCCGCCGATCAGGCCGGTGAGCACCCACGGGTTGGTCCAGCCCTGGGTGTGCCCGCCGTAGGGCTGGATGCCGTAGGTGATGCCGACCAGGACCGCGGTGAGGCCGATCGCGAAGGTGGCGTTGCCCCACCAGTCGATGGTGGCGTGCCGGCGGACCCCGGTGTCGTGCAGCGACCGGTACGCCCAGATCGCGCCGATCACGCCGAGCGGGATGTTCACCCAGAAGACCGAGCGCCAGTCCCATTCGGCGAGCACGCCGCCGGCGACCAGGCCGATGAACGAGCCGGCCAGCGCCGAGACGATGTTGACGCCGAGCGCCATGCCGCGCTGCCGGGGCGGGAAGGCGTCGGTGATGATCGCCGCCGAGTTGGCCATCAGCATCGCGCCGCCGATCGCCTGCAGCACCCGCCAGCCGATCAGCCAGATTGCGCCGCCGCTGCCGGTGAACGGGTCGATCGACAGGATGATCGAGACGACCGCGAAGATCGCGAAGCCGGCGTTGTAGATCTTCACCCGGCCGTACATGTCGCCGAGCCGGCCGAGGGTGACCACCAGGACCGCGGTGACCAGCATGTAGCCCATCAGCATCCACAGCAGGTAGCTGACGTTGCCCGGAGCCAGCGGGTTGATCTTGATGCCCTTGAAGATGGCGGGCAGCGAGATCAGCACGATCGACGAGTTGATCGTCGCGAGCAGGTTGCCGAGGGTGGTGTTGGAGAGCGCGACCCACTTGTAGCGCGGATGGTCGACGGGGAGCATGCGTTCAGTCCTTCGTGAGCAGGTCATTCAGCCGGCCGAGGGCCGGTAGCGCGGCGGTGATCGCCGCCCGGTCCTCGGCCGTCAGCTGGCGCAGCAGGTCGGAGAGTGCCTCCGCGCGCCCGGCCCGGCGCCGGGTGACGGCCGCCCGGCCGTCGTCGGTGATGGTCACCACCACCGCCCGGCCGTCCGCCGGGTCGCTGCGCCGGGTGGCCAGGCCCTCCCGCTCCAGACGGGTGACCAGCTGGGTCATCGCCGGTTGGCTGACGCCCTCCGGCGCGTGCAGCTCGCAGAGCCGGTGCGGGCCGGAGCGTTCCAGCCGGGCCAGGGTGGAGGCGGCGGTGAGGCTGAGCTCCTCCCGGGGGGTGATCCGGCGGAGACCCGCGTAGAGATGTTCGAAAGCGGTCGCGATGGCCGCGTCCTCGTCCGGGATGCGCACCGTCAATTTATATCATCCTATTATGGAACAGGCGAGTTCCACTCCGACGCGCGACGGCGGAATTCCCACGAGGCGCCCGGGAAGCCTGGGACCATGCGAGACATGGACGAGTTCTGGCTCCACCCACGGCTGGGGACGGCAACTCGGGACGGCCGGGCGCCACGGCACTACCTGCTCGCTCTCCAGCAAGCCATGCACACCCTGGACGCGGATCCGCGCTGGCGGCAGTGGTGGAACCGGAGCGGGATCCGGGGATGCCAGCTCGGCATCGTCACCGAGGGTCACGACCACCTGCGGCCCAGCGCCGACATCCGGCACGTCGACGACCAGCTGCGGGCCAACTTCACCTGCGCGCTCCCGTCGACCTGCACCGACCAGGAGCTGATGCGCCGCGCGGTGTCCGAGGTGCGCACCATGTTCGAGGTGATCCGGGCCGCCATGGCGCTGCCCGCGCTGCCCCCGGACCCGGAGCCGGCGGACCCGCCGAGCGGCTCCGGCGACCTGCCGGTGACCGAACGACCGCTCACCTCGGTGCCCCGCGAACTGGAGCACGAGGGGTACCTGACGCTCACCCAGGTACAGAACTTCTTCGGCTGACCGGGGCTGACGGTATGCTTCCGCCGCCGGTTCCGGTCATGATCGTCCGGTACGACTTCGACGCACCGGGCCTCACTCGGGACACCTCCGGCTTCGGCCACACGCTGCGGATCGTCACCGCCCGCGGCGGCCGGATCCGCACCGTGGTCCACGGCACCGGCACCGCCCTGGCCTTCCCGGCCCGCTGCGACACCGGCCCCTGCCCGCACGTGGCACTGCAGAGCCCCGGCACCGCGGATCTCAACCCGGGATTGCGGAATCTGGCGTACGGCGCGGACGTCCTGCTCGCACCCGGACAGACCAGCAAGGGTGAGAACGTCGTGCAGAAGGGCTACTCGAAAACCAGCAGCCAGTACAAACTGCAGGTGGACGGCATGGCCGGGGCGCCCAGCTGTGTGCTGGTCGACGTCCGGCGCCCCGGCCTGATCCGGATGGTGCGCAGCTCGGTGACCGCCGCCGACGGCCGCTGGCATGCCGTCCGGTGTGAGCGGGCCGGCAGCCGCTTCGAGATCTATGTGGACGATGTGCTGCGCGGCCGGACCCGGATCCCGGCCGATCTGGAGGTGGCCAACGACCGGCCGCTGAGCATCGGCGGTAAGGGTGCCTTCCGGGACAACGACCAGTTCAACGGCGTACTCGACAATGTCTGGGTCCGGATCGGCTAGCGACCGTCAGCCGGCCAGGGCGGTGAGCAGCCGGCCGTCCGGGGTGTCACCGGACAGCTCCCAGGCGAAGACGCCGGCCAGTCCCCGCTCGCGCGCATAGTTGACCTTCCCGCGAATGGTGTCCGGAGTGTCGTAGGACCACCACTGCACCCCGCATCGGGCGTACGCGGTGCCGCCCACCGTTCCGGTCGGCGGGCATCGCCCGGCCAGCACCCGGTAGTCCTCCATGCCCTTCTCGTAGGTGCCGGGCGCCGGGCCGGTCGCCCGCCCACCCGGCGCGGGACTGCGCACCCCGGTCCAGCCCCGCCCGTAGAAGCCGACCCCGAACAGCAGCTTCGCCGGCGGCACCCCCTGGTTGAGGAGCTGGGTCACGGTCGCGTCGGTGGTCGCGCCGGGGCGCGGGATGCCCGGGTAGCCGGTCAGCGGCGAATGCGGCGCGGTCTGCTTGTCGGCGGTTCCGGCGCCGAAATAGTCGTACGTCATCGCACTGAGCCAGGTGGCCTGCGCGGCCGCCGCCGAGTAGTCGACCGCCTGCAACTTCTTCAGGTCGCCGGGGACGGCGGCGGTCACCGGCGTACCCGCGCCGAATGCCGTGCGGAGCGCGGCCAGCACCTTGGCCAGGGCCTCGCGCCCGCTGGTGTCGCACTGCAGACCGCAGGCGTTCGGGTACTCCCAGTCGATGTCGATGCCGTCGAACACGCCGGCCCAGCGCGGGTCGGTGACCAGGTCGTGGCAGGACTTGGCGAACGCGGCCGGGTCGCGGGCCGCCTGGGTGAACCCGGCCGACCACGTCCACCCGCCGAACGACCACAGGATCTTCAGCCCCGGGTGGGTCGCCTTCAGCTTCTTGAGCTGCCCGAAGTTGCCGCGCAACGGGGCGGTGGGCGCGTCGGCTGCGCCGTCGACGCTGTCCGTCGCGGCGATCGGCTTCTCGTAGGCCGCGTACGGGTCGCCCACCCCGCACCGGCCACCGTCCACCTTGCCGAAGGCGTACAGCAGATGGGTGAGCCGCCCGGCGGCTCCACTGCTCACCAGATTCTTCACCCGGTAGCCGCGCCCGTAGGCGCCCCATTCGGTGAAATAGCCGGCCACCACCCGGGACACGGGCGGGGCGGGGTCCGCCTTCTCGGGGGCTTGACAAGCCGCCATGATCAGGACGAACGGGATCATCAGTACTGAGCGCACACGCACCGTCCCGAAGCTAGCCGAACTCCTCCGAAAGGGTGCGGACACGCGGTCCGTGTCCGGCTGTGAAATCGTCGAGGGCGTGCCACTGAGCCCCGAGGTGCGTGCCCTGTTCACCTGGCGCCGAGTGCTGGGCCGGGCCCGCGGCGTGCTGCGCAGCGCGGTCACCACCTTCGTCGTGGTGACCGTGACGCTGTGGCTGATGCCCGGCGTGGCCGGCGCCGACATCGTCGACACGCTCGGCCTGGTGGTGCTGGTCGCCGTGGTGGGCGCGGTGCTGCGCCCGCTGCTGCTGCTCGGGATCACCGCGCTGGGCGGCTGGGGCGCCATGCTGTCCGGCGTGATCGCCCAGGTCATGGTGATGGTGGTCGCCCTCGAACTGGACCCGGCGAGCCGGATCAACGGCCTGCCCAGCCTGGTCACCGCGGCCATCCTCGCGGTCATCTTCGCGGCCCTGCTGGACTGGATGGCCGACGCCGGCAGCGACGACACCTTCGTCCGGGAGGCCCGCCGGCTGATGCGCGGGGTCCGGCGCCGCGCGGCCCGCCGCGCCGGCGGCCCGCTCCTCAGCGCCCGCCGCCCCCGCCCCGGCACCGAGCCCGGCCTGCTCGTCGTCCAGCTCGACGGGGTGGCCGAGCCGGTGCTGCGCTGGGCGATCCGGGCCGGCAACCTGCCGGTGCTCGGGAACTGGCTGCGCAGTGGCAGCCACAGCCTGCGGCCGTGGCACACCGGGCTGCCGTCGACCACCCCGGCGTCGCAGGCCGGCATCCTGCACGGCGCGTCCCGGCAGATCCCGGCGTTCCGCTGGTTCGAGAAGGAGACCGGCAAGGTGATGGTCTCCAACCGGCCGCGGGATGCCGCGGTGATCGAACGCCGGCTCAGCGACGGGCACGGGCTGCTCCGCGACGGCGGGGTCAGCATCAGCAACGCGTTCGGCGGGGACGCCGTCACCAACCTGCTGACGATCAGTCACGCGGCGCTGCCCGGGCGGTCGGCACGGGGCTGGGCGGCGTTCATGGCCTCGCCGTACGGCTTCACCCGGGCCCTGGTCCTCGGCGTCGCCGAGGTCTTCACCGAGCTGCACCAGGCCCGCCTGCAGCGCCGCCGGAACGTGCAGCCGCGGGTCAGCCGCTCCGGCGCCTACCTCGCGCTGCGCCCGGCCGCCATGCTGCTGCGCGACGTGAACATCTCGCTGGTCGCCGAGCAGATGGCCCGCGGCGTCCCGGTCGTCTACTGCGACCTGGTCGACTACGACGAGGTGGCGCACCACGCCGGCCCGGCCCGGCCGGAGTCGATGCGCCAGCTGGAGAGCCTGGACCGGATGCTCGGCGTGCTGGAACGACTCTCGCCCGAGGCGGCCCGGCGATACCACCTCGTGGTGCTCTCCGACCACGGGCAGAGCCAGGGCGCCACCTTCCGGCAGCGGCACGGCGAAACCCTCGACGAGGTGGTGGAACGGCTCACCAGCGAGCCGGCCGCCGCACCCCGGGAGTCCGATCCGGCGCCGATCGCCGCCCCGCTGCTGGTGCTCTCCTCCGGGAACCTGTCGCTGGTCTATCTGGCCCGGCTCCCGCACCGGGTGCTCCGGGCCGAGATCGAACAGCGGTATCCGCGGCTGATCGCCGGCCTGGCCGCACACCCCGGGGTCGGTCTGGTGATCGTGGGCGACGAGCACGGGCCGATCGCTTTCGGTCCCGGTGGCAGCCACCGGCTGCGCGACGGCAAGATCGACGGCAAAGATCCATTATTGCCGTACGGTCGTCACGCGCGCGCCGACCTGCTGCGGCACCAGGAGTCGGCGCACCTGGGCGACCTCGTGGTGATCAGCTCGGTCGACCCGGAGACCGACGAGGTGGCCGCGTTCGAGGAGCTCGTCGGCTCGCACGGTGGACTCGGCGGCTGGCAGACCGACGCGATGCTGGTCCACCCGGCCGCCTGGCCGATCACCGCGGACCTGCACGGGCCGGACGCGGTGCACCGTCAGCTCATCGAGTGGCTGGTCATGCTCGGGCTCCGCGAACAGGTCACCCCGGCGCTCTCCGGCATCTCAGTCGAAACGACGCGCGACCCGCTGGCTGAGCGACCAGTACGAGGCCGGTAACAGCCGGACCAGCAGGTCAGCGGCGCGCGCCTCCCGGGTGATCACCAGACGCGGGCGGCGGGACTGCACCGCGGCGACGATCTGCCGGGCCGCCTCCTCCGGGGGCAGGGTCAGCGCCCGTTCGTGGAAGTTCCTGTTCTGCGCGGCCTGCTCACCATCCGGGTCGGGGCCACTGAGCCGCGCGTTCAGGGCGATGCCGGTGCGCACCCCGCCCGGGTGCACCACGGTCACCCCGACCCCGCGCGGCGTGAGCTCGTGGCGCAACGACTCGGTGAAACCGCGTACCGCGAATTTGCTCGTCGCGTAGGCCACCTGGCCCGGCGGAGCGATCAGGCCGAAGAGGCTGGAGATGTTGACCAGGTGCGAACCCGGCCGGGCCAGCAGCTGCGGCAGGAAGGCCTTGGTCATCCGGATCACCGCGTGCAGGTTGATCTCCAGCAGCCACTCGACGTCGGCCAGCCGGTTCTGCTCGAAAGTGCCGGAAAGGGTGACGCCGGCGTTGTTGATCAGAAGATCCGCGCCGCCGAGGCGCGACGAGACTTCGGCCGCGAGGTCCAGGCGGTCCTCGCCGTCACCCAGATCGACGGTGTACGTCGTGACGCCCGAAACGCCGAGGTCACGCGCCAGCCCGGCGACCCGCTCCAGGCCCTCCGCATCCTTGTCGACCAGGACCAGCACCGACCGGCGGCGGGCCAGTTCGAGCGCGAGCGCCGCGCCGATGCCGCCGGCCGCGCCGGTGATCACGCAGGTACGTCCCGCGAAGCTGAACCTTCGCACCCGCCTCCGCCTTCCTCACACGGGTTTCTCGCCGGGCGGCTGCGCTGCCGCGGCCCGGGCGCGCCGGCGCCGGATGTGCCGCACGTGCAGCGCCACATAGGTCGCCACGGCCAGCACCACCAGCGCGATCGCCGGCCACTTGTACCGGTGCGCCTGGTCGATGATGGTCACCAGGTTCTGGCCCAGCAGGTACGACACCGTGGTCCACCAGCCGACCCAGAGCGCCGCGCCGATCGCGTTGTACAGCAGGAACGTCCGCCACGGCATCCGGGTGATCCCGGCGATCACGCCGTTGAGCTGCCGCAGCCCGTCGATGAACCGGGCCACCACGATGATCCGGTTGCCCCGCCGGGCGAAGAACTGCTCCGCCTTCTCCAGCCGCTCCGGGGTGACGAAGATGTAGCGCCCGAACCGGTTGACCACCGCACGGCCGCCGCGCAACCCGATCCAGTAACCGATGTTGTCGCCGAGCACCGCGGCCACGAAACAGATCAGGGCGACCACGTAGATGTTCATCCGGCCGGCGCCGGCATAGATCGCGGCGGCCACCATGATCGTCTGACCGGGGGCCGGCACGCCGAAGCTCTCCACCCCGATGACGCCGGCGAGGGCCAGATATCCCCAGCGGTCCAGAATTGGCGCGACGCTGTGGAGGAACCCGGGAAGCTCGGCTGAAGGTGGCATCGGCTACACGGTAGCCGTCGTCACCGGCAACGGCCGCATGGACCAGACCT